>JAEZFA010000309.1 GCA_023417665.1 Pseudomonadota bacterium
GGCCGGGCTTGTCCCGGCCATCCACGTCTTTACAGCGGTGATGAGTTGCGAAGGCGTGGATGCCCGGCATAAAGCCGGGCATGACGAGTTCGTAAGGCACTTGAGTTTATTGCCCGTAGTTTGAATCGGACTCTCAAGATGAGAATAACTCAGAGAGTGAACTTGCCGGCCTTCGCGTCGGCATAGCGCTGATTGACCACGTCCCAGTTCACCACGTTCCACCACGCCTTCAGGTAGTCGGGACGGCGGTTCTGGTACTTCAGGTAATAGGCATGCTCCCAGACGTCATTGCCGAGGATCGGCATGCGCCCATACATCAGCGGCGAATCCTGATTCGGATGCGATTCCAGCGAGAGCTTGCCGGCCTTGTCGGACGTCACGAACACCCAGCCGGAGCCGAACACGCCCGCGCCCCGCGTGTTGAAGCTCTCTACGAGTTTCGAGAAATCGCCGAAGGAGGCCTTGATGGCGTCCGCAATCTCTCCGCTCGGCTCCCCGCCCGAGCCGCCCATGACCTGCCAGAACATCGAATGGTTGGCGTGCCCGCCACCCGAATTGCGCACCACGGTACGGATGCCTTCCGGCAGGTTGGCGATTTTCGCCAGCATTTCCTGAATCGGCATTTCGAAGGCCTTGGCGTTGGCCTTGGCGGCGTTGTTCAGGTTGTTGATGAAAGCGACGTGGTGGCGGCCATGGTGGATTTCCATGGTCATCGCGTCGATATGCGGCTCGTTCTTGTCCGGCGCGTAAGGCAGCGGCACCTGCTTGAACGGGCCTTCGGTCGCCTGCGCAAAAACATAGGCCGGCCGTACGGCCGCGTAGGCGCCCACGGCTGCCGCCCCCATCAACAGGGCGCGGCGATTGACTGAAAGCATGAAAACCTCCCAAAAATGTTGATTGGCCGCGCCGCGGCACTGGCTGCCACTTCCCGGCCGATAATGCGGGAACACGGCAGGCGCGCGGATGGTTTCACTGCCCGGATTTTTTGTGAAGGCCCCGTAGGGCTACGAGGGATCAATGGCGAGCCTTTTCACCATCGGCTATGAACAGACCGCACTGGCGGACGTGATCGATGCGCTGCGGCGCGCGAAGGTAAAAATCCTCGTCGATACCCGCGCCGTCGCCGCCTCCCGCCGGGCGGGGTTTTCCAAGAAGGCGCTTTCCGCGGCCCTCGACGAAGCCGGCATCGCTTACCTGCATTTCCAGAAGCTCGGCACGCCCGCGGAAGGCCGCGAGGCCGCCCGCTCGGGAAACTATGCAAAGCTCTGGAAAATTTACGGCAAGCACATCAAGACCAAGCCTGCGCAGGAAGAACTTGCCGAACTGAACAAGCTCGTCGAAGCGGGAAAGAAAGTCTGCCTCTTGTGCTACGAGCGCAAACCGGAAGAATGCCACCGCAGCAAGATCGCGGAACTCGTGGCGGAACAAACCGGTGCGAAAATCGTCGATCTGTTCCCGGGAAACTTCATCTGATGGCAAAGCAAGGCAGAATATACGCGGGCATCGGCGGCTGGACCTACGAACCATGGCGCGGCGTGTTCTATCCGAAGGGTCTGCCGCACGCGAAAGAGCTCGAATATGCCAGCGGCAAGCTGACCTCGATCGAGGTGAACGGCACCTTCTACCGCACGCAGAATGCGAAGACCTTTCAGAAATGGGCGAGCGAAACGCCCGACGGCTTCGTCTTCGCGCTCAAGGGCGTGCGCTACGCCGTCAACCGCCGCGTGCTCGCGGAGGCCGGCGACTCTATCAAGCGCTTCATGGACTCCGGCATCACCGAACTTGGCGACAAGCTCGGCCCCCTGTTATGGCAATTCGCGCCGACCAAGAAATTCGACGAAGCCGACTTCGGCAAATTTCTCGAACTGCTGCCGCACGAATTCGACGGCCGCAAGATCAGCCATGTCGTCGAGCCGCGGAGCGAAACTTTCTCCACGCCCGCTTTCATCAAGCTCGCGCGAAAGTTCGGCGTTTCGATCTGCTACACCGATCACATCGACTATGTGAACATGGCCGACATCACCGGAGACTTCGTCTATGCCCGGCTCCAGCGCGGCAAGGACAAGGTGAAGACCGGCTATCCGCCGAAGGAAATCGAAGCCGTCGCTAAACATGCAAAAGCATGGGCGTCAGGCAAGGACGTCACAGCACTCCCGCACGCCGACAAGACCAAGCCCGCCGCAAAGCCGCGCGACGTGTTCATCTATTTCATTCACGAAGGCAAAGTCCGCGCGCCTGCCGCGGCGATGAAATTGATCGAAACGCTGAAGTAGCCGCCTCAATCCAGCGTCCTTCTGAACCGCGTCACCGCGATCACGATCGCAACCAGCATCAGCACGAACATCGCCGCGACATCATATTGCAGGTCGGCGAAAGTCGCGCCCTTGAGCATGATCGCGCGCACGATCCGCACATAATGGGTGAGCGGGAGCGCCTCCCCGATCCACTGCGCCCAGGTCGGCATGCCCGCGAACGGAAACATGAATCCGGATAGCAGAATGTTCGGCAGGAAAAACATGAAGGTCATCTGCACGGCCTGCAGCTGGTTCTGCGCGACCGTCGAGAACGAATAGCCGATCGACAGATTGGTCGCGATGAACAGCGTGGAAAGTGCGGCCAGCAAAAACAGATTGCCGAGCACCGGCACGCCGAACAGCAACACGCCGAAACCGATGATCAGCGTCGCCTGCAGGAATCCGACGATGATGTAGGGAATGATCTTGCCGATCATGATTTCCAGCGGCGAAATCGGCATGGAAAGCAGGCTCTCCATGGTGCCGCGCTCGACCTCGCGCGTCACCGACAAGGCCGTGAAGATCAGCATGGTCATGGTCAGGATGATGCCGACGAGCCCGGGCACGATGTTGAGCGCGCTGACGGCGGCCGGATTGTAGCGGGCATGCGAGCGGATTTCGAACAAGGGCTCGGTCTGGTCGGGAAGCATCCGCTCGTTGATCAGCGCAAGCTGCACGATCCGGTTGAGGCTGCCCAGCGCCGTGCCGCTCGCCACCGGGTCGGTGGAATCCGCGGCGACCAGCAAAGAGGGCTTGTCCCCGCGCCGCAGCGCGCGCTCGAAACCGGCCGGAATTTCGATCGCGAACAGCACCTTGCCCGAGGCAAGCACGCGATCGAGTTCCTCGGTCGTGGTCAGCCGGTGCGTGATCTTGAAATATTGCGTTCGCTCGATGGCCGCGAGAATAGCGCGGCCGACATCGCTGGTTTCCTGCAACAGCACCGCCGTCGGCAAATTGCGAGGCGTCGTGTTGATTGCATAGCCGAACAGAAGCAGCTGCATGATCGGCAGCATGACAATCATCGCAAACGACACCCGGTCGCGGCGAAGCTGCAGAAACTCCTTGGTTTGCATCGCGCGGACGCGGCGCCAGAATCCGCGCTGCCGGATTGCCCCGAAAACGCTCACTGGAAATTATCCTTGGAGCGGTTCATCAGCTCAATGAACACGTCTTCCAGCGACGGTTCCGCCGGCGTCCAGGTGTATTTGCTCTCGCTGCGAAACGGCGCGATCGCAGCTTCCAGCTTTGCCGCATCCCGGCCCGAGACGTGCAGGCTCGTGCCGAATGGCGCCACCATATCGACGCCCGGCCTACCGTCGAGCTTTTGCAGAAGCTCCTGCAGCCCTTCACCGTTCACGTCATAGGTGATCAGTTTCGACTGCTCGATTACTTCCTCGACCGTGCCGCGCGTAAGCAACTCGCCATAAGCGATATACGCGATCTCGTGGCAGCGCTCGGCTTCATCCATGTAATGCGTGGAGACCAGCACGGTGAGACCTTCCGCCGCGAGCGCGTGTATCTCGTTCCAGAACTCGCGCCGCGCCTTCGGATCGACGCCGGCGGTCGGCTCGTCCAGGAGCAGCAGTTGCGGACCCGGCAAGGTACAGGCACCGAGCGCGAGCCTCTGCTTCCAGCCGCCGGAAAGCTGCGCCGCAAGCTGCTCCTCGCGACCCTGCAGGCCTAGCCTGTCGATCATTTGCCGAGCCGACTGCAGCGGCGCGTCGAGCCCATAGATGCGCGCGACGAACTCGAGATTCTCGCGGACCGAACGATCCTGATAAAGCGAGAACCGCTGCGTCATGTAGCCGACGTGATTCTTGATCTGATCGGCTTCGGTGCGGATGTCGTAGCCGAGACAGGTCCCCTCGCCGCTGTCCGGGGTCAACAGCCCGCACAGCATGCGAATGGTCGTGGTTTTTCCGGAGCCGTTCGGACCCAGAAAGCCGTAGATCGAACCCCGCTTCACCTGCATCGAAAGATTGCGCACAACTACGCGGCCGTCGAAGCTCTTGGTCAGCCCCTTCACGTCGATCGCGATGTCGGAGGCAGGCTTCACTTCTTTTCCTCGCGCAGGTTCAGCGTGACGCTGACCGGCTGGCCGACCCGCATCTGTGCGGGGTTCTCTGGAAGCGCCTCGATCAGAAATACGAGCTTGCTGCGTTCCTGCTCGCTGTAGATCACGGGCGGCGTGTACTCCGCCTGCCGCGCGATGAAACTGATCTTCGCAGTCTGCGGCCCGCAACCGTCGCAATGAACATTGACGCTGTCGCCGATGGCAAGACGCGGCAGCACGGCCTGTGCAACATAGAAGCGGACCTTCAGATTTCCCGGCGGCAGAATCGCGATGATCGGCCGCCCGGCGACCACAAGCTCGCCCTCGCGGAAATAAACCTGCTGCACGATGCCATCGACGGGGCTCACGATCGAACGTCGCCTCAGCCGCGTCTGCGCCGAATTCAGTTTCGCCTCCGCCTCGCGCAGTGCGGCCTGCGTGTCGTCATAGGCCTTCTGCGTGCCGGTGTTCGTCTTGATGAGCTGCTCCGCGCGCTGAAACGCGGCTCTCGCATTCTCAACCGCCGCGCGCGCGGCGAGCTCGTCGGCCTTCTGCAGATCCGCTTCGAGCGAGAACAGCGGGGTACCTTTTTCCACCTTGTCGCCTTCGCGCACGTTCTGCACTTCGATGCGCCCATTCTCGTCAGGCCCGACGAAGATCAGGTTCGCTTCGATCCACCCCTGAAAGGATTGCGTTTCATTCTTTTCGCAGGCTGCAAGCGCGAACAGGAGGGGAAACAGCAGGAGGATACGAAGCAGCTTCATGATTGCTCTTCCCTGTCGAACAGGATTTCGATTTGCGCTTGCATGAGCGCCCTTACATCCAGCGGCTCGAAGCGGTCGAACATGGATTTCCAGATGATTGAGATCAGTGCGGGCGCGATGATCAGCTGCGGAAAGCGCGCCAGCGTGTCGCCCTTGAGCTCGTTCTCGCGCACGGCACGTTCGGCTCGCGCCCGGAAGGCGCCGAGCCCGCGCGAAATCACTTCGCGATAGTAAAACTCCGCAAGCTTCGGGAAACGCGGCCCCTCACTCAGGATCAGCCGCACGATATCCTTGCGCCGCGTTTCGATCACTTGCGTTACGAAAAGATCGGCCACCCGATGCGCAAGCTCCCGTAGAGGCAGCGGCTTGCCGCCCCCTTGCGCGCCGAGCACCGCTTCCAGCATGCCGATCACCGGGCTTATTTCCGCGCGCAGCAATTCGAGAAACAGCGCTTCCTTGTCCTTGAAATAGAGATAGATCGTGCCCTTCGCGACTTTGGCGCGCTTTGCAACGTCATCGAGCCGCGCCGCGGCAAAGCCCTTCTGCGAAAATTCGTCGAGCGCCGCAGCCAGGATCAACCCGCGCTTGTCCGCGGCTTTTTCCTTGCGGCCCGGACTTGCCGCCGCCGGCCGGCGCTGCGTGGTTCTTGCCATGAAATAATTATGACTGACTAGTCAGTCATATACAAGAACAAAAAAATATAACAATGTCAGTAGCTTGCTCATTCGCCGCAATGAAACGGGAGATCCTTGGTATAGCGCTTGCCGCCGGAATAGAGCTCCGCCTGCATGATCGTGCAGTCGAGATTCTGCACGAACACGGCACGGTATGACACGCCACTGGTGCTGACATAGACATCGAGAAGCTGAGCGTGCGCAGCACCTTCTTGGTCTTCACCTCGCGCAGCAGAACCTGCCCCTGCAGGCCTTCCGCGAATTTCTCGCCCTTGGCGTGAAACTCGACCCGAAGCAGAAAGCCGCTGAATTTGCCGCCTTCGAAACCCTTGGCGGAAACCGTGAAGTTGTGAACCGCCAGTTCTTCGAGCCTGAAAATATCCTGCGATAGCTCGCCCTTCTCCGTCATGAAAAGCTGCACGGTAAAATCGGTCGCCACGACGTCCCGCGGCTGGGCATCAGCGGGCACCGCGTACAGGACGCAATACGCGACAAGAAGTAGCCGCGCATAACGCAGCATGACGACGCCCTACTCCGCCGGTTGCGTCGATGGCAGACGCGATTCCGCGCGGTTCGCGAGAATCGAAATCGCGGTCGTCGCTGCCGCAAACAACACGGCAAACACCGCAGTCACGATCAGCACGAGCCCGAAACCGCCCTTGCCGTGCAGCGCCGCGATCAGTGATACCGCCAGTCCGCTCGATATGAACGACAGGAAGAAGCGAACGGCAAAGACGCGGCCACGCCAGGCATCCGCCGTGTAGCGCGCAATCACCATGTCGCCGACCGTCACCTGCGCATAGATCGCGGCAATCGAAAGCGCGAGCGCGCCGAGCAGCATCGTGCCGCTCGCGAAATAGGCCCATACCACGCCGACCACCTGCATCACGCCGATGAAGGCAAGCAGAACGTGCGGCGCATAGCGCGAGACCAGGCGGCCGACCGTAAGCTGCGCAATGCCGCCGAACAGAAGCACGCCGGTCGCGACCGAGCCGAGCAGAACCAGCGGCACTTCCTGCGCCATGCGCTCATCGACGATCTTCGGGATCGCGATCGTCAGAATGTTGAAAACCGTGCCGCCGGAGAACGCGAGCATCGCGAAGAAGGCGAACACCGCGACCATCATGCCGCCCTGCAACGGCACTTCCGCGACCTTCGCCCGTTGCCCGGCTTTGTCCGTCTCCTCGCTCGTCAGATAGAGATAAGCGACCCCGATCACCACGCAGACTACGGCCGGAATGATGAAGGCCGCGCGCCAGCCGACCCACGCCATCAGCGCCGCCGTGATGCCGGGCGCCAGCGCGACGCCGAAATTTCCCCAGATGCCGTTGCGAGCAAAATCCCGGCCACGGTCGCGCGCATTGGTGACCAGCATGGGAATGCCGACCGGATGATAGATCGCGGCGAAGATGCCGAGCAGAAGCAGCGCCGCGCCGAGCCAGTAAACGTCCGGCGCCACGGCCGCGAGCGCCATGGAAAGCGCGCAGCCGAAGAAGAAGATCGCCATGATCTTTCTGCGGCTCCAGTGATCGGCCAACCAGCCCCAGGGCAGCGAAAACAGACCGAACGCGACGAAACATGCGGTCGAGAGCGCGATCAGTTCGGCGTAGGAGCGCGCAAGCGCCGTCTCCAGACCGATCACCACGGTCGGAAAGACCAGCAGCACATAATGATCGATGAAATGAGCGACGTTGATGAAACGAAGCTGATTACGCGTTTCTTCCATGGTGTTTTCTCGTGGTTGCCCACTTTATAGCCGGGTTCGGACATCGCCGCTCGTGCGATCCTGCGGATACGCTATGACGAAAGTCTGCAACCGGAGGCAATCCGATACCCCGATTCTACCACGGATTGCAGTCTGCAATCAGGATTTCGTGGCTCCAAGGGACGTTGCAGCGTGACAATCGCTGGTTCCGCCGGGCGCGGCAGCCTGCCGGCAAATTTATTGTTTAATGAAAACGCCCCGAACGCGGCGTGGCAAAGCGCGCGGGCATTGCAAGATTAGTCGGTGCGGCGCTCTTCGGCGCCGGCGCGATCCTGCCCGCCTCAGCGGCCGAAACTTATGAGCGGCTGTTTCGCCCGCTCGCGCAAATGGCGGCTCCCTACCTGCATCGGAAAACCGACTTCTTCAGCGGCATCGATTTTTCGGACGCCTCCGCGTTTGCCTGGATGGGCGTCACTTATGCTCCCGCCGGAACGCTGATCGAAGATGGCTGGCGCATTCGCTTCACCGGCGGCGCCGGACGCTATACCTACCGGACCACGATCGTGCCCGGCGGCGTCAACGATGCGAATGTCCAGACCGCCGAGTTGCTCGGCGGCTATCGCAAGACGTTCGACAACATACTGGGCCAGCGCGTTTATGTCGGCGCTTTCGTGGGCCTGAACCACGAGAACCAGCTTCTTGCACTTCCCGATCCCTTCAATCCCACGCAGGGCAGCGCAACCGGCGCGAAAGCCGTACTCGATCTCTATGCGCGAGTTTCCGGTCACTACATCCTGAGCGGCTTCGCCTCGATTTCGACCGTGCATCGGAAGTATCAGGCCAAGGCGACATTGCTCCATGCATGGAGCCCGCAATGGGCATTCGGCATCGAGGCCGCGACCATGGGCGACGCGCGCTATTCCGAAAACCGCGCCGGCCTCGCCGCCTCGCTGACCTGGAACAACCGGATTATTTCGCTATCCGGAGGCACGCTCGACAATACCGGCCGCGGCAGCGGCGCTTATGCAACGCTCTCGGTCTATGCACCCTTCTGAGTGCTCGTCCTCCGCAGAAAACCGAAAAAGCTTCCAGCAAAAGCCGTGCGGGACTACATTCCGCCGCGACTCTTTGCGATATTTTCCGGCGACATGATGCTTCCTTCCGGCGATCTCCTGGGCCCGCTTTTCGCCAGCGCGAAGATGCGCAACCTGTTCTCCGATCACGCGATGCTGCAGCGCATGCTCGATGTGGAAGCGGCCCTCGCGCGCGCGGAAGCAGCAGCGCGCGTCATCCCGCAACAGGCCGCAGCCCCCATCGCCGCAGCCTGTCAGGCAAAGCGCTTCGATATCGCCGCGCTCGGCAACGCCGCCGCGAACGCCGGCAATGTTGCGATCCCGCTCGTCAAGGCGCTGACCGCGGAAGTCGCGAAACGCGACAAGGAAGCATCGCGCTTCGTTCATTGGGGCGCGACCAGCCAGGACATCATCGACACCGCAACCGTGCTTGCGCTGCGTGACGCAGCGAACTTGCTCGATCGCGATCTCAGGCGCGCCATCAAGGGATTTGTTTCGCTCGCGAAGAAGCATCGCAAGACCGTGATGTCCGGCCGAACCTGGCTACAACAGGCGCTGCCCACGACATTCGGCCTCAAGGCCGCAGAATATGCGGAGAGCCTGTCGCGTGCGCGAACCCGCATTGCCGGAGCGGTTGATGATGCGCTCGTGCTGCAATTCGGCGGCGCCTCCGGTACGCTTGCCGCGCTCGGTAGCAAAGGCGGCCTTGTCGCGCGCAGACTAGGCAAGGAACTGGACCTCGCCGTTCCTTCCGTGCCGTGGCACGCCCACTCCGATCGCCTCGCAAGCGCCGCATCCGCCATTGCGATCGCTATTGGCGAATGCGGAAAGATCGCTCGCGACATTTCGCTCCTGATGCAGACGGAAGTCGGCGAAGCCTTCGAGCCGGCAGGCGCCGGCCGCGGCGGGTCTTCGACCATGCCGCAGAAGCGCAATCCTGCGCTGTCCGCGCAGATCCTTGCAGCGGCAAACCTCGCGCCGGGACTGATCGGCTCGCTGCTTTCCGGGCTGACGCATGAGCACGAACGTGGTGTCGGCGGCTGGCAGGCAAGCTGGCTTGCATTGCCGCAGCTTCTGCTCGTCGCGTCCGGTGCCTTCGAACGCACCGCCGAAATCGCGTCCGGTCTTGAAATCGACCGGGCCCGCATGCGCGCGAACCTCGATATTTCGCACGGCCTGATCATGGCCGAAGCGGTGCAGTTTGCGCTCGGCAAGAAGCTCGGCCGCATGGAGGCGCACGAGCTGCTTGCGAAGGCATCGAAACGCGCAATCGCCGAAGGAACGCACCTGAAGGATGTGTTGCTTTCGCTGCCGGAAGCATCCGGCGTCCTGTCGGATAAGCAGCTTGATGAAGTGTTCGACCCGGCAGGCTATCTCGGCGAAGCGGAACGCTTCATCGAAGCCGCGCTCGCGCAGGTGGAACGCGAACTCCAGAAGTAATACGGGAAGCGAAATGCCGACACTTCAAGCCAACGGAATAACCGTCCACTACCAGATCGACGGCAACGACAGCGCGCCGCCGCTCGTGCTTTCGAACTCGCTCGGCACCAATCTGCATATGTGGGACAATCAGGTCGATGCGCTTTCGAAGCGCTTTCGCGTAATCCGCTACGACACGCGCGGACACGGCCGGACCGAAGCACCCGCCGGGCCCTACACCTTCAGGCAACTCGGCGAAGATGCAATCGCACTCCTCGACACCCTGAAGCTCGCAAAGGTGCGCTTCTGCGGCCTTTCGATGGGCGGCATGATCGGCATGTGGCTCGCGCGCCATGCGCCGGAACGCATCGAACAACTCGTGCTCTGCAACACCGCCGCCAAGTTCGGCATGCCGGCAATCTGGAACCAGCGCATTGCCACCGTCCGCGCATCCGGCATGACGGCGATCACAAGCTCCGTAATCGAGCGCTGGTTCTCGAAGAACTTTCGTGACGCCTCGCAAAAGGAAATCGACCCCATCGTCGAGATGCTGCACACGACCAAGCCGGAAGGCTATGCTGGCTGTTGCGCCGCGATCCGCGACGTCGACCAGCGCTGGCCGATCGGCGAAATCGCGACCCCGGTGCTGGTCATCGGCGGCAAGCTCGATCCTGCAACGCCGTATGAAGCGGCGGAATTGATTGCATCCCGCATTCCGGGGGCAAAGCTCGTCGGCCTCGATGCAGCGCACCTTTCCAATATCGAGCAGCCTGCGGCCTTCTCGAAGGCGCTCAACGAATTCCTGAAAAGCTGAGCCGCTCGCCTGCAAAGCGAACGCTCGCGGAGAATAAAAATGGACGAGAAAGAACGACACGACAAAGGCATGACCCGCCGCCGCAAGGTGCTCGGCAATCAATGGGTCGATCGTTCGATCGCGAACAAGAACGACTTCAACAGTGAGTTTCAGGATCTCATCACGCGCTATGCATGGGGTGAAATCTGGACCCGGCCGCATTTCGACGAGCGCACGCGGCGCCTGATCGTGATCGGGTCCATGGTCGCGCTCGGCCGCTGGGAGGAATATCGCCTGCATGTTCGCGCAGCCATGACGGAAGGCGGCTTCACCAAGGACGACATCAAGGAACTTCTTATGCAGCAGGCGATTTATTGTGGCGTGCCGGCTGCAAATACGGCGTTTCACGAAGCCGCAGTGGTGTTTGCCGAGATCGAAAAGGCCGGCTGATTTCCTGCTTTATCGCGAAACCGTGAAGCGGCCGGCGCTGTTCAATCGCGCGCCCGGCCCTAAGCTCTCCGTGCGCGCTCATCCGCAGCCATCGCCACGGAGTCCGAATAATGGCCGTCGACATTCGCAAGGGCATGCCCTCCACCCATCTCGATCGGGCCGAGTGGGAGCGGCGCTTCCGGGAGCAGTTTTTCGATCCGGCCTTCGGCGACGTCGAAAAGGAAATTGCGAAGATCGCGGAAGTCGCGTGGCAATCCTATGACGAGTACCGGAAGAATCCGCGCAAGGCGCGTGCCGGCGATGAATTTTCAAAACCTGATTTCGAGTTGCCGGTCGAATGGCTCGATACCCGCGCGAAGATCATGGAAGCCCAACGACGTCAGGCCAGCGCGGCTTCCCCTTCCCGCATCCTGCTGATCAACGGCTCCATGCGAAGCGACCAGACCTGCCCGGGCGAAATGTCGAAAAGCTGGCGGCTCGCACAAATGGCCAGGACGCTGTTCGACGAGCAGCCGGACTTCGAAGTCGACCTCCTCGACTTGAGCCTGCTTGCATCCGAGGCGGAGAAGAAAATCTATCCCTGCAAGTCGTGTGTCTCGACCGCGATGCCGCTCTGCCACTGGCCCTGCACCTGTTACCCGAATTTTGCGATGGGTCAGGTCAACGACTGGATGGCCGAAATCTATCCGAAATGGGTCGCAGCCCACGGCGTAATGATCGTGACGCCGGTGAACTGGTATCAGGCGCCGAGCGGACTGAAGGCGATGATCGACCGGCTGGTCTGCGCCGATGGCGGCAACCCCGACCCCACCACCACCGAAATGAAGAAGGTGGCGCCGGCGAAAGAACTCGAATTGAACGGCTGGCCTTATCCGCGGCATCTTGCGGGCCGCGCTTTCGCGCTCGCGGTTCACGGCGACACCGCGGGCGTCGAAACGCTGCGCCGGATTCTTGGCGACTGGCTGCAGGACATCGGCCTCATTCCCTGCGGACGCAAATCGCAGTTCGGACAGTATCTCGGCTATTACGAGCCTTACGCGACGAGCCACGAAGAGCTCGACGCAAACACCGACTTTCAGGAGGACGTAAAGAATGCGGCCCGCGCGTTGATCGAGGGCGTCAAGCGTCTCCGCAAGGGCGAGCTGCGCCAGCCCGACAGCGGCTTGAAGGAATCCCGTCCAAAATAAGATCTAGTGCGTGCGTTCCCGCGAGCGCATCGCCGCCTCGCGAAAAGCCTGCGGCGTCGAGCCGGTCTGCTTCTTGAAGAAGCGGGCAAAATGCGACGGATCGGCAAAAGCGAGATCATAGGCAACCTCGCCGATCGTGAGATCGGTGAACACGAGTTGCCGCTTCGCTTCCGTCAGCAATCGCTGCCGCAACAGATGCCCGGCGGTGACGCCGGTTGCGCGCTTGACGTGATCGTTGAGGCGATCCGCGGTCATGGCGAGCTTGCTTGCGTAGAAGCCGATCTGCCGCTCGGAGCGGAAATGCTCCTCGATCAGCCGGCGAAGCTCCTCGACGGTCGCGTCGGCCGGCGCAAGTGTAATCGTGCCAGAAAGCGCACGGCTCGCGGCGAGCCGCGCGACTTCGACGCCGATCAAGGCGAGCATCGCGCGCATCGCGACCTCAAACCCTTCGCGGCCGAGAAACTCTTCTTCCAGCAGTTCGCGGCAGAGCCCGGAGAGCCGCGCGATTTCCGGCTGCGCCATCTGCATCAGCGGCTGCGCGGCGATATGTTTCAGCCGCGCAAGCGCGACATTGGCCTGCTCGCCCAGCGTCGAGGTCACGTCTTCGGTGAAATTGATGACGAATCCTTCGGTCACTTTCGGGTGGAAGCGGAAGCCATGCGCAACCGTCGGCGCAAGCACCATCACCGCCGGCGCTTCGAATTCGATCGATTCTGCCTCCAGGTCGAGCGTGCCGCCGCCCTGTTCGATCAGCATGATCTGGAACAGGTTGCGATGGCGATGCGGAGCGATCGTCCAGTTATGTCCCGGCGCACGGCTGGTCACGCGCTCGATATGAACGAAATCGAACGCCTGATCGTCCGGCGGATCGCCGTAAAGATGGAAAAGCGGAAGTGTCGCGCGCTTCATGGGGGCGCAAAATAAGTCAGCCAGTGAGCAAAAGAAAAGCACTCTCTCGCAACAAGCTTTATAGGAAAAACCCCGCCATGGGGGCGGGGTTTTCCCAACAAGTGCAGTAAGTTAGCGCTTCTGCTGCTGGCCTCCCTGCTGACCACCCTGTTGGCCGCCGTGCTGGCCGCCCTGACCGGGGTTCTGCTGGTTCTGCTGGCCGCCACCGCGTTGCTGGTTCTGCTGACCGCTTTGCTGCTGGTTCCGGTCGTTCGGATTGTTCGCCATGGTCCTGCTCCTTGCACTGACCTCCCTCGTTTCGATCAAACACGCCGTTTCGCGCTTCGTTCCCGGAACTTTCACGGGTTTTGCATTCCCGAATGCAACGCAAAACTGGAAAACGGAACCGGCCGATTTGTCCCGAGGTGCCGCTTCACGTTAGGTTCGAACACGGGAAAGGGACCGCGCCGGCAGAAGCGCGGAAAGGGTTGAATGGAGTACTTTCTCCAGCAGTTGATCAACGGCCTGGCACTGGGCTCGATCTACGGCCTGGTCGCGATCGGCTACACGATGGTCTACGGGATCATCGGTATGATCAATTTCGCGCATGGCGACATCTTCATGGTGGGCGCCTTTATCGCGCTGATCGCATTTTTGATTCTCATCGCCATCGGCATCACCGCGATACCGCTGGCGCTGTTTCTGGTGCTTTTGATCGCGATGCTGCTGACCTCGCTTTACGGCTGGGCCGTCGAGCGCATCGCCTATCGTCCGCTGCGCGGCTCCTTCCGTCTCGCGCCGCTGATTTCGGCGATCGGCATGTCGATCGTGCTGCAGAATTATGTGCAGCTCGCGCAAGGGGCGCGCGTAAAGACGCTGCCGCCCCTCGTCACCGGCGTGCATACGTTGCTTGATTTCGGCAATCGCCTTGTCGTGCAGATTTCCAACATTCAGATCCTCATCATCCTGACGACACTGGCCCTGATGACCGGCTTCTCCTGGCTCGTCGCATCGACAAGCCTGGGCCGCGACATGCGCGCCTGCGAGCAGGACCTGAAAATGGCGGCACTCCTCGGCGTCGACACCAATCGCACGATCTCGCTGACCTTCCTGATCGGCGCCGCCCTCGCCTCCGTCGCCGGCATCATGTACCTGCTCTATTACGGCGTGATTGATTTCCACATCGGTTTCGTCGCCGGCGTGAAGGCGTTCACCGCTGCCGTGCTCGGCGGCATCGGTTCGCTCCCCGGCGCGATGCTGGGCGGACTGCTCATCGGCCTCATCGAAACGTACTGGTCGGCTTATTTCTCGGTGCAGTACAAGGATGTCGCCGCCTTCTCGATCCTGATCGTGGTCCTGATCTTCATGCCGACCGGCATTCTCGGCCGACCGGAAGTCGAAAAAGTATGAGTGCTGCGCGAAACGAAAATTCGTCCGTGGTCGCCCATGCCTTCAAGGACGCGCTGCTTGCCGGCGTCGTCGCGTTCGGGCTGTTCATTCTGCTGCTCGGATTTCTTATCGACGACTCGCGCGGGCCCGCGCAACTCGCATTCCGTCCGCTATTGCTCGCGGCTGTCGTCGGCATCGTGTTCGTCGGGCGCTTCCTGGTCTCGCTGATCTACTACAACGCCCCCGCGCTGCGGCTCGCGCTCGCGGACCTGTGGCGCACGATCGTAGCGCTGACCATCCAGTACAAGCTGGCGCTCGCCGCGATCTTCGTCGCAATTGCCGTCGGCTGGCTTCTCTATTCGCCGGCGCAGTGGCCGCTGATCCTGCTGCTCGCGGCAACGACCGTGATCGGAATTCGCTTTGGGTTTGCAGCGGGCTTTCTCACGCTCGCCGTGCTGTTCCCGGTCGCGTTCTACAACAACCCTTATTATCTCGGCATCGCGATCATCATTCTTACCTATGTGATGCTGGGCTGGGGGCTGAACATCGTGGTCGGCCTCGCGGGCCTCCTCGATCTCGGCTACGTCGCTTTCTATGCCGTCGGCGCATATTCCTACGCCATCATCGCGCAGACTTACGGCTGGTCGTTCTGGGTCTGCCTGCCGCTCGCCGGTGTTTTCGCCGCGTTCTTCGGCATCCTGCTCGGCTTCCCGGTGCTGCGGCTGCGCGGCGACTATCTCGCAATCGTGACGCTCGCCTTCGGCGAGATCGTCCGCATCGTGCTGCTCAACTGGGTTTCTTTCACCAACGGCCCGAACGGCATCGGCTCGATCCCGCGCGCAAGCTTCTTCGGCATTCCCTTTACCGCCAATGACGATGGCTTCGCAGCAAGGTTCGGCCTCGAATTCGATCCGACCCATCGCACGGTTTTCCTGTTCTATCTGATCCTGGTGCTTGCGCTGATCACGAACTGGGCGACGCTGCGGCTTCGCAAGCTTCCGGTCGGCCGCGCCTGGGAGGCGCTGCGCGAAGACGAAATCGCAGTGCGCTCGCTCGGCATCAACCCGACGAACACCAAACTGACCGCCTTCGCGATCGGCGCCATGTTCGGCGGCTTTGCCGGCGCGTTCTTCGCGACGCGACAGGGCTTCATCAGTCCCGACTCCTTCACCTTCCCCGAGTCCGCGCTGATCCTTGCCATCGTCGTGCTTGGCGGCATGGGCTCGCAGATCGGCGTTGCCATTGCCGCGACGGTGATGACCGCGAGCTTCGAGCTGTTCCGCGAGTTCGAGCAGTTCCGCCTCGTGATCTTCGGATTCGCCATGGTCGGCATCATGGTCTGGCGACCACGCGGACTAATCTCCACGCGCGAGCCCACCGCCTACCTGAAAGAACGAAAAACGATCTCGGTCGAGCATGTCGCGGAGGGCCGCGGCTGATGACGACGGAGCCGATCCTTTCCTTGCATGGACTGACCATGCGCTTCGGCGGCCTGCTTGCGGTCGATGGCCTCTCCTTCGACGCGAAGCGCGGCGACATCACCGCGCTGATCGGCCCGAACGGCGCCGGCAAGACCACGGTTTTCAACTGCATCACCGGCTTCTACGAACCGACATCCGGCAGCATTCGCGTGACGCATGATGACGGCAAGACCTTTGCCGTCGAGAAGCTGCCCGACTTCAAAATCGCGCAGCGTGTGCACGTCGCCCGCACCTTCCAGAATATCCGCCTGTTCGCCGGCATGACCGCGCTCGAAAACCTGCTGGTCGCACAACACAACCGGCTGATGCGCGCGTCCGGCTACACCGTGTTTGGCCTGTTCGGCCTGCCAAGCTACCGCACGGCCGAGCGCGAGGCGGTCGAACTCGCGCGGCATTGGCTGGAGAAAACCCAGCTCACCGACCGCGCCGACGATCCGGCCGGCAGCCTGCCTTACGGTGCGCAGCGCCGCCTCGAGATTGCGCGCGCGATGTGTACGCGGCCGGTGCTCCTTTGCCTCGATGAACCGGCAGCCGGCCTGAACCCGCGCGAGTCCGACGAACTCAATGTCCTGCTCCGCTCGATCAAGAACGAAACCCGGACCTCCCTGCTCCTGATCGAGCACGACATGAATGTCGTCATGGAGATTTCCGACCATGTCGTGGTGCTCGATCACGGCAAGAAGATTTCGGAAGGAACGCCCGAATTCATCCGCAACGATCCGAAGGTGATCGCCGCCTATCTCGGCGTCGAGGAAGATTCGGTCGATGAAGCCGAGGCGGAGGTCGGCCTGTGAGCGAACCGCTGCTTTCGATCAGGGGCGTATCCGCCTTCTACGGCTCGATCGCCGCACTCAAGGGCATCGACGTCGAAGTCATGCCCGGCGAGATCGTCACCATCATCGGCGCGAACGGTGCCGGCAAGTCGACCTTGATGATGACGATCTGCGGCAATCCGCAGGCGCGCGAGGGGCAGATCGTTTTCGAAGGGCGCGACATCACGCGTCTTCCGACCTACGAGATCATGCGCATGAAGATCGCGCAGTCGCCGGAAGGGCGCCGCATCTTCCCGCGCATGACGGTGTTCGAGAATTTGCAGATGGGTGCCGCGACCGCACAGGGCGGCGATTTCAAGAGCGATCTGGAGAAGGTCTATTCGCTCTTTCCGCTTCTCGAAAAGCGTTCGAGCCAGCGCGGCGGAACGCTGTCGGGCGGCGAGCAGCAGATGCTCGCGATCGGCCGCGCGCTGATGAGCCGTCCGCGCCTGCTGTTGCTGGACGAGCCGTCGCTCGGCCTGGCGCCCCTGATCGTGCGGCAGATTTTTTCCGCGATCCGCGACCTCAACCAGAAGGAAAAACTCACGATCTTCCTGGTCGAGCAGAACGCCTTTCACGCCCTGAAACTCGCGCACCGCGGCTACGTCATGGTCAACGGCCGCATTTCCATGCAGGGCACCGGCCGCGAATTGCTGGAACGGCCGGAAGTACGCAGCGCCTATCTCGAAGGCGGCCGGTAGAACTACGGCTCCGTCCGATTGCCGCGCCGCGTAACGGGCCCATAAAAACCCGTGACAAGGCAGCGTTTCCCGCCAAGAATGGGGCAGACCAACCCGAAAATTTCGCTTTGCTTCAGAGGGAGAAACTATGAAGAGCGCTCGTCTCGTTGGCTTGTTTGCTGCCGCAACGCTGCTTGCTGCAGGCACCTCCGCCAATGCCCAGATTACCGTCGGTGTCGCCGGTCCGATGACCGGTCAGTATGCTTCCTTCGGTGAACAGCTTCGCAATGGCGCGAACCTCGCGATCGAAGACATCAACGCCGCGGGCGGCGTTCTGAAGCAACAGCTCAAGCTTTCGGTGGGCGACGACGCCTGCGACCCGAAGCAGGCGCGCGCGACCGCCGATCGCCTCGCCGGCCAGCGCGTGCCGGTCGTGTTCGGCCATTTCTGCTCGTCGTCGTCGATCCCGGCTTCGGAGGCCTATGCGGAAGGCAACGTGCTGCAGATCTCGCCGGCCTCCACCAATCCGACCTACACCGAACGCAAGCTCTGGAACACGTTCCGCGTCTGCGGCCGTGACGACCAGCAGGGCGCGCTCGCGGGCAAATATCTTGCGGACAACTTCAAGGGCAAGAAGATCGCGATCCTCGACGACAAGTCGACTTACGGCGCGGGTCTCGCGAACGAAACCAAGAAAGCCCTGAACGCGCTCGGCATCACCGAAGCGATGAAGGAATCCTACACGCAGGGCGACAAGGACTTCACCGCCCTCGTCTCGCGCATGAAGGCGGCCGAAATCGATGTGGTCTTCATCGGCGGCTACCACACCGAGTCGGGCCTCATCCTTCGCCAGATGCGCGACCAGGGCATGAAGACCCTGCTGATGGCGGGCGACGCGCTTGCCGACAAGCAGTTCGCCGCGATCACCGGCCAGCATGCCGAAGGCGTGTTGATGACCTTCGGCTCCGATCCGCGCAACCGTCCGGCTGCCGCCGAGATCGTGAAGAAGTTCAAGGCCAAGGGCATCGATCCGGAAGGCTACACGCTCTACACCTATGCTGCGGTTCAGGTCTGGGCGCAGGCGGTAGCGAAAGCCAACTCCACCGATCCGAAGAAGGTCGCCGAAGCCATGAAAGCCGGCAAGTGGCAGACCGTGCTCGGCGAAATCTCCTTCGACGCCAAGGGCGACATCACTGTCACAGACTATGTGATGTACCAGTGGAAAGCTGACGGCACCTATGCCGAGCTGAAGAAGTAAAAGCTCAGCGATAAAAGCCGGAAAAGCCCGCCGTTTACGGCGGGCTTTTTCTTTGCCGCGGCCCATCCTTGCTGCACCGCCTGCAATGCGGTTCATTCCCGGCATGAAAAACCTGATTACCGATGTCGCCGGCGTGCAGGTCGGTCACGCCGAAGACGCGAAGCTCGGCTCCGGCACCACCGCGATCATTTTCGAAGAGCCGGCCGTCGCAAGCGCCGACATCCGCGGCGGCGGACCCGGCACGCGCGAACTCGACCTGCTCGATCCCGTTGCGACGGTGGAGCGCATCGACGGACTTGCGCTATCGGGCGGCTCCGCATTCGGACTCGATGCCGGCGCCGGCGTACAGGCCTGGCTTGCCGAACAGGGCCGCGGCTTTGCCGTAGGGCCTGCGCGCATTCCCATCGTCCCCGGCGCGATCCTGTTCGACATGCTCTCGGGCGGCGACAAGAACTGGGGCCGCTTCCCGCCTTATCGCGACCTCGGTTATGCCGCGGCAGGGAATGCCGCAAACGACTTCGCGCTCGGCACCGCTGGCGCAGGCTATGGCGCGAGCACGCAAAATCTCAAAGGCGGCATTGGCTCCGCATCCGCGAAAACCGGAAGCGGGCACACCGTCGGCGCAATCGTTGCGGTGAACGCCGCGGGCCGCGTGACGCTCGGAGAAGACGGGCACTTCTTCGCTGCCGCATTCGAGCAGAACGGCGAGTTCGGCGGGCGCGGCTTTCCGGACAGGCAACAGCAGATTGCGACCGCACTGAAAGGCGACGAGCGGCAAAACACCACCATTGCGCTGGTCGCGACCGACGCGGTGCTGACCAAGGCGCAGGCGAAGCGCCTTGCGGTGATGGCGGGTGCCGGCTTCGCCATGGCGATCCATCCGGTCTTCACGCCGCTCGACGGCGACGCGGTGTTTGCCGCCGCCACCGGAAAGAAAGCGCTCAACGATCCTTTGCACGATCTCGCGCGTCTCGGCGCAATCGCCGCGCAATGCCTCGCGCGCGCAATAGCGCGCGGGGTTTATGAGGCGAAATCGCTCTCGTTTCCGGGTGCGCTGCCCTCGTGGAAGGATCGTTTCGGCCGGTAGCTATTGCGAGAACCGCTTGGCGCGAAACGGCGACGGATCGGTGAAAGGGGTGGCGCCGGTCATCATCTCCGCGAGCAGCCGCCCCGATACCGGACCCAGCGTCAGCCCGGAATGACCGTGTCCGTAATCGAGCCATAGCCCTTTTTGTCCCGGCGCGCGGCCGATCACGGGCCGCGAATCCCAGAAGCACGGACGCGAACCGAGCCACGGTTTCGGCTCCACCGGCTCGCCGAGCGGAAACAGGTTTCTCGCATACGGCATCAGGCGATCGATCTGCACCGGCGTCGGCGGCGCATCGCGATGCGCGAACTCGGCACCCGTGGTCAGGCGAATGCCCTGCTCCATCGGCCCGAGAATGAATCCGACTTCCGCATCCAGCACGGGACGCGAAAGCGAGGCATTCCCCTTCGCCGAGAAGTGCCAGTGATAGCCGCGCTTCACCGCGAGCGGCAGATCGATGCCGAGCGGCCGCAAGATGTCCGGCGACCACGGCCCGAGCGCGATCACCGCTTCTTCGGCCTGCACCTCGCCGTCTTCGGTCGTAACCGACCAGCCGCCGCTTGTGCGCTTCAGCGTCCGTGCATCGCCTTTGGCATTTTCACCGCCGAGCGAAAGGTAATGCGCATTGAACGCGCGCGAGACGCCGAGCGGATTGGAATAACTCGCCGCCTCCGGCCACAACACGCCGTGCCTGAACACCGGCGCAAGCGAAGGCTCGAGCGCGAGCGATTCCTCCAGCGAAAGTTTCCGGTACGGGATGCCGTATTCGTCGGCCAGCGCCAGTTCCTTCGTCATTTTGTCGAGCGCGCCTTCCGAGCGATAGACGCGCAGCCAGCCGGTGCGGCGCAGATAGCGCTGCGCAGACGCCGCTTCGAGCAGTTCTTCGTGCTCGGCCAACGCGCGCCCGAACATCGGCCGCATGATGCGGGCGGTCGATTCCAGCCCTTCCGGCGTTGTCGCCTGCCGCACGTTCCAGAGCCATTGCGCGATCCGCGGCAGGAAGCCCGCGTGATAATTCGCTTCCATTGCGAGCTTCAGCACAACGCGCGTGAGCGCCCGCACCGAGCGCGGAAACGGATAAGGAAACAGCGTATTGCCTTCGATGATCCCCGCATTGCCGTAGGACGTTCCCTCGCCCGGCCCCTGCCGATCCACGAGCACGGTCGCGACCCCGCGCTTTTGCAGATGAATCGCCGCCGAAATCCCGACGATACCGGCGCCGAGAACGATAGCATTTTTCTTTCGGATCATTTGTTTTATCTATTTACAGCTGCCGACAAATTCCAGCCTGTTATGCAGGCAGCACACAGGCTTTTGGTCCGCGCAACCGCTAAGCTACGGAAGAAATGGAAATTCTTCACGCCGGGCGCCATGGGTCTGAAATCTAGCCTTGAATGGCTCGGCCGTCAGGGCACATGGGCCGGCGCCGCAAGCCTCGGCGTGGGGCTGCTCATTCCGCCGCTCGCGGCCGCGCTGAAGCCGCTCTTTGCCGCCGCCATTTTCCTGTTGCTGGTGGTTTCCTTTCTGCGGGTCGATCCCGCCGAACTGAAAGCCCGATTCTCCAATCCGCTGCTGGTCGCGATCGCAAGCCTCGGCATCATGGTCGCGATCCCCGTCTTGTGCGGGCTTCTCTTGCCTTACACCGGCATCAACCGCATCGAGCCGGCGGTTGCGCTCGGCATCATGATGTATCTCGCAGCACCGCCGATCATGTCTTCGACCGCTTTCGCGGCTTTCCTCCGGCTCGATACCGCACTGACGCTGGCCGTGCTGATCGTCTGCGCGGCGGTCACGCCCCTGCTTTCGCCGGTCATCCTCGGCTATTTTGCGAGCGGCCCGTTGCATCTCGATGCGCTCCAGCTGGCGCTACGGCTGTTCGGAATCATCGCCGGCGCTTTCGTGACGGCGGCTGTCATCCGCCGTTATCTCGGCAACGAAACCATTGCCGCTGCCAAAGGCACTGTCGACGGCGTCAGCGTGATCCTCCTGATCCTGTTCGGCATTGCCGCTATGGACGGCGTTACCGCCCGCGCGATCCGGGAGCCGCTGCTGGTGGCAAGCCTGACGGCGCTGACCTTCGCCATCGCGGTCGGCATCTATGTGCTGACGACGCTGCTATTCTGGCGCGAGGGCCTAAAGAAATCGCTCGCGCTCGGCTTTTCCTCCGCGCACCGGAACATGGGCGTCATGGTCGCGGCCGCCGGCGGCGGTCTTCCCGAACTGACGTGGATTTATTTCGCCGTGGCGCAGTTTCCGATCTACCTGCTCCCCGCGCTTGCAGCACCAGTTGTTCACCGCCTGCTGGAACGGCGGTTGCCCGGCAGCGACTAGCCATGGTACGGCCCGGCCCTGGAGCCGCCATGAACCGTCCTCTTCTGATTGCGCCTTCCATTCTCGCCGCCGACTTTGCGAAGCTCGGCGAAGAAGTGCGCGCAGCCGACCAGGCCGGCGCCGACTGGATTCACGTCGACGTCATGGACGGCCACTTCGTGCCGAACATCACGATCGG
>JAEZFA010000316.1 GCA_023417665.1 Pseudomonadota bacterium
GTTGTTGAACTGGTAGCCCACGCCGATACCCAGTACGGCGGCATCTTCGGGGCTCGCGGGATCCATGTCGAACATGCGGTAGTTGAAGTCGCCGCGCAGGTACCAGTTGGAGCCGAGTTCAACGACCGGGATCGGCGGCGCCTGCAGGATCGGCGGCGGCGGCGCGATGTCTGCGGCGCGGGCCGGCACGAAAGCGACGAACAGGACTGCGGCAGTGGCAAGAGCGAGTTTTTTCATACGAGATACCTTTTTGAGCGCGCCTTGCGAGGGGTCGCGAACTCGACGTTCGAAGGGATTATCCAAGTGTTAGGGTTAACATTCCGATAAATACGCCTGCTTATCGGCTTGAGAATGAAGCGGCGGCGCAGGAGAAGTCGCCGCGCCGCCCGTGATTCGTCAGAACTTCCGCATCAACGGTTGGAAGACTTGCTGCGGCACGAACTGCTGCGGCGCGCTCGCAAACAGGTAACGGACACCGAACTTCAGATCGTGCGAGTCGATGCCGTTGAACAGCATCGGGTTGCGGATTGCGTTGGTGCCGTCATAGGCGATGATGTCGCCGCTCTGGCCGTCGCCGAGATAGACATAGCGATAGGCAAATTCGAGCGTGAGATTCTTCGTCACCTCGTAAGCAAGACCCGCGTGGAACGCGTAGGCGATGTTCCACTTGTAGTCGGAGTCTGCATAGCCGAGCGTCGGTGCACCGTTCGCAATGCCGGCGTCACGGAAGCTGTGAATGCCGATGCGGCTGAAGCCGATGCCCGCGCCGAGGAAGGGCGTGATGCCGCCCCAGGTGCCGAGATCGGCATAGACGTTGAGCAGATAGAGCCATTCGGACTTCTTGCCGGTGTAGTTGTTGAAGCGCGGATCGGCACCAAGCGTATAGACGTCCATGCCGTGGAAGCCGGTTTCGCCGCGATACTCCGCAGTGAAGTCGAACCGCATCCAGCTATTCCACTTATAGCCTACGCCGAATCCGAACAGCATTCCCGACTCGAAGTTTTTGTCGAGGATCTGCAAGCCGGTCGCGGTCGCATAGAGCGCGTTGTCGAGCTCCATCACCGCCTGATTGGTCATGCCGAGATCGCCACGAATGTACCAGCCGCCGAATTCCTCGACCTGCACATGCTGATAGTGCTGATGCACCTGCACCGGTGGCGGCGGCGGCACGGCCGGCAGACAATGCGGCGGCGGCGACGGTCCATAGGCCTGCGGCGGCGGACACGGCTGCACGCAATGCGGCGGAGGCGGCGGTCCGTAGCCGTATGGCTGCGGCGGCGGGCATGCGGCCAACTGCGTCGGCGGCGGTGGCGGCGCATAATCTGCGGCACTCGCGGCACCCGCGCTGAAGGCAACTGCCGCTACAGTGGCAAGAGCGGCATAACGAACGCTGCCCATCTCACGAAACCCCTTGTTCGTGGCGTGAGCAGACTCCTGTCTAAGCCCGCGCCTGTTACTGACGACGCGAGTATCAGTCCGAGTATTTAAAGAGCGATTAACCTTAACTCTTAACCGTGATTTTTAATCATGGTTACGTCGGCTTGGTGACGCCCACGCAGCAACAAAAGGTTCTCGCGCGCAAAGCGTTAACGCGCGTTAGGAAAGTCGTTGCCAAATGTTAACGAGGATATTGCCGAAGTCTTAACGCGGAAGAAGTTCGCGAACTTCACGCCGCCGCTTTTGCCACCGCAGCAACGATGACATCGACGACTTCTTCCACAAGCTCGCGATCGTCGCCTTCCGCCATGACGCGGATCACCGGCTCGGTGCCGGAAGGACGGATCACGAGACGGCCCCCCTTGCCGAGGCGGCGCTGCGCCGCGTCGATGACGCTCGTGACCGAGGCATTCTCGAGCGGCTTGCCCGATGAGTAGCGCACGTTCTTCATGATCTGCGGCAGCGCGTCGAAGCGATGACAAACTTCCGAAACCGGCTTGCCGGATTTCTTCACCATCGCGAGCACCTGCAGCGCCGCGACGAAACCGTCGCCGGTCGTTGCATAGTCCGACAGGATGATGTGACCCGAGGGCTCGCCGCCGACATTGAAGCCGGTCTCGCGCATTTTCTCGAGCACATAACGATCGCCGACCGAGGTGCGCACGAAACCGATACCGAGGTTCTCGAAATGCCGCTCCAGGCCGAGATTGGACATGACCGTCGCAACGACGCCGTCGCGCGAAAGCAGTCCTTCCGCACGGAAGCGCTCGGCGATCAGCGCCAGCAACTGGTCGCCGTCCACGAGATGGCCTTTCTCGTCGATGATGACGACGCGATCCGCGTCACCGTCGAGTGCGATGCCGATGTCGGCACGCATTTCGCGTACTTTCGCGGCCAATGCTTCCGGCGCGGTAGAGCCGACATCGCGATTGATGTTGAAGCCATCGGGATCGACGCCGATCGAAATCACCTCGGCGCCCAGTTCCCACAGCCCCGCGGGTGCTACCTTGTAGGCGGCACCGTTGGCGCAATCGACCACCACGCGCATGCCTTCGAGCGAGAGATTGCGCGGCAGCGTGCGCTTGGCGAATTCGAGATAGCGCTCATAAGCGCCGTCGATGCGCTTGGCACGGCCGAGCTTGGCCGGCTCCGCCAGGCGACGCGTCACATCGCCGTCGATAAGATCTTCAATTTCCTGCTCGATTCCATCCGTCAGCTTGTAGCCGTCCGGTCCGAACAGCTTGATGCCGTTGTCGTCGAAAGGATTGTGCGAGGCCGAGATCATGACGCCGAGATCGGCGCGCATCGAACGCGTGAGCATTGCCACCGCGGGCGTCGGCATGGGGCCGAGCTGCAAGACGTCCATTCCGACCGAAGTAAATCCCGCGACCAGCGCCGTCTCGATCATATAGCCGGAGAGCCGCGTATCCTTGCCGATCACGCCGCGGTGGCGATGATCGCCCTGCTGGAAGACGAGACCTGCCGCCTGCCCGACCTTGAGCGCAAGTTCGGGCGTGATCACGCGGTTCGCGCGACCGCGAATGCCGTCAGTCCCGAAATGCTTTCTCACCATGAAATCTCGCCCCTGCTAGGGAGTTCCGCCGCCGCTGCCGGGCATAGCCCGGCGCACGGGTCGAAGCTAGTACGGCGCGCGGACGCTGCCGTCAAAAATTGTGAGCGATGTTAACGATCGGCGGCAGCCTGCAAATTGGGTTAAGATTCGGCCGTCTCACCCAGCCGCAGGCCAAAAACATGATCACGCGCAATCGCCGGTCCGCCGTCCTCGCCGCCCTGATCCTGACTGCAGGCAGCACTGCCTTCGGAGCCGACAACAAGTCGCCGTTGCCGACGCACCTGCCGCTCGGCAAGGAAGCCTGCTACGGCCGGGTCTATGACGCCAATCATCTCTCCCGTCATCCGAAACAGCTCGTCACTTCGCTGCACTTATTCCACAATCTCGAGCCCGACCAGGACACCGAAGACGAACCGATCACGCGCGAGGAGTTGTTGAAGAACGAGGCGGAGAGCAGCAGCATCAATGTCAGCGCCTTCGTACGCTTCAAGAATCGCAAGGGCGTGTTCTGGAACACGCTGAACTGCAACAAGTCGGCGGACGGCAAGCTCACGCGCTGCGGCATCGATTGCGACGGCGGCTCCTTCACGCTCCAGCCCAGACAGCAAAACCTCGTGCTGACCAACGAAGGCTTTGTGCTGATCGGCGGCTGCGGTGCCTCGGAAGAGGAGTACGACAATCAGGTGCATCTGTTGCCCGGCGCGGACGACAAAACCTTCCTGTTGCAACCCTTGCCGCTTTCGCAATGCGCGGCGCTGCGCGACGCCGTGAAGCCGGCCTTCGCGAAAATGGGCAAGGCGCTGCGCGCCCGCTTTGCCGCAACGAGTGAAGCAGTTTGCTATTCGCGTAGCTATGACGACGCGCACCTACAGAAGAACCCGCAACAAGCCGTCCGAAAGATCGCGCTCTTGCGCGCCGCCGGCGGCAAGGATGTGCACAAGGATGCGCCGGGCTACGATCTGACGTTCAGGATCGAAACCAGGGACGGCAAGAAGTTCACGCAGACGGCGAAGTGCTACCCCGACCGCTATGCCTATACCTGTCCGATAAAGGCCGAGGCCGACACGGCAAAAGACTTCTACATCACCCGCGCGGGCGACAAGGCGCTCACGATCCGCGACCGGTCGGGAAAATTCAGCGCGTTTTTCGGCACCACACTTGGCAACGACGACAGGCTGTTCAAGCTCGAAGCGAGCGCCGCCGCGGCCTGCGAATTCTGAAAAGCAAAACGCCCGGCTTTCGCCGGGCGCTTTTTTAAGTTCGATTGCCGTCCGTCAGTTCTGCGGCTGCGGCTCCATCGGGCCGGAAGCATCGCCCGGACGCGGACGGTTGCCTTTCGGAACTGCGGTCGAGCGCGGGGCCGGCGCTTCTGCAGGCTCGCCGCGCACCGGCGGCTTGCCTTCCAGAAGATCCTTGATCTCCTCACCCGAGAGCGTCTCGTACTCGATCAGGCCCTTGGCGAGCACTTCGAGCTGATCGCGCTTCTCGGTGATGATCTTGGTTGCTTCCGCATAGCCTTCCTCGACCAGACGGCGCACTTCGTTGTCGATCTTCTGCGCCGTGGACTCGGAAATGTTCTGCTGCCGCGAGACAGAGTGACCGAGGAAGACTTCTTCCTGGTTCTCGCCGTAAGCGACCGTGCCGAGCTCCTTCGAGAAGCCCCAGCGCGTCACCATCATTCGGGCAAGGCGGGTCGCCTGCTCGATGTCGGACTGCGCGCCGGAGGTGACCTTGTCGTGGCCGAAGATCAGCTCTTCGGCGACACGGCCGCCCATCATGATCGCGAGCCGCGAGGTCATCTGCTCGTAGCTCATGGAGAGCTTGTCGCGTTCGGGAAGCTGCATGACCATGCCGAGCGCGCGTCCGCGCGGAATGACCGTCGCCTTATGCACCGGATCGGTCGCCTTCACGTTGAACGCGACCAGCGCATGCCCGCCTTCATGATAGGCGGTGAGCAGCTTCTCGTCTTCGGTCATGACGAGCGAGCGGCGTTCCGCACCCATCATCACCTTGTCCTTTGCGTCTTCGAATTCGTGCTGCGTGACCATGCGCTTGTTGCGACGCGCGGCCATGAGTGCGGCTTCGTTGACGAGGTTCGCAAGATCCGCGCCGGAGAACCCGGGCGTGCCGCGTGCGACCGTCTTCAGGTTCACGTCCGGCGCGATCGGCACCTTCTTCACGTGCACCTTGAGGATCTGCTCACGGCCGGTGACATCCGGGTTCGGCACCACAACCTGACGGTCGAAGCGGCCCGGACGCAAGAGCGCGGGATCGAGCACGTCGGGACGGTTGGTGGCGGCGATCAGGATGATGCCTTCGTTCGCCTCGAAGCCGTCCATCTCGACCAGCAACTGGTTCAGCGTCTGCTCGCGCTCGTCGTTGCCGCCGCCTAAGCCCGCGCCACGATGACGGCCGACCGCGTCGATTTCGTCGATGAAGATGATGCAGGGCGCATTCTTCTTCGCCTGCTCGAACATGTCGCGCACGCGCGAGGCGCCGACGCCGACGAACATTTCGACGAAATCGGAACCGGAGATCGTGAAGAAGGGCACGTTCGCTTCACCCGCAACCGCGCGCGCGATCAGCGTTTTACCCGTGCCCGGAGGGCCGACGAGCAGCACGCCGCGCGGGATTCGTCCGCCGAGCCGCTGGAATTTGCCGGGGTCGCGCAGAAACTCGACGATCTCCTGCAAGTCCTGCATGGCTTCGTCGACGCCGGCGACGTCCTCGAACGTGACGCGCCCATGCGCCTCGGTCAGCATCTTGGCGCGCGACTTGCCAAAGCCCATCGCCTTGCCGGCGCCGCCTTGCATCTGCCGCGACAGGAATATCCAGACGCCGATCAGCGCGATGAAAGGCAGCCAGGAGACGAGC
>JAEZFA010000005.1 GCA_023417665.1 Pseudomonadota bacterium
CGCCAACCACCCGCGCGACGATCGCGCCGACGACGCCGGCAAGCCCGCGATAGCGATCCCCGACCGATACAAGGAAAGCGAAGATGATGCTGACGAACATCGCGAGCACGACGAAGTCGGCGTCGCGATAGGTCGTGCGCTGCATCACGAGGTAGCCGATCATGCCGCTGACCACGACCAGCAGCGCGAGGTTCGCATGCGGCCGTGAGATGAACCCGCCCGAACGAACGCCGCGATAGAGTGCGTAAAGCGCAACCAGCGCCGCAATCGCCTCGATCCCGTATTCCTTGACGCTGTGGGGCAGGCCCAGATCGCTGCCGCTGCCAACAATACCGCCGACGAGCGCGAACACGATGAACAGCACCACCGCGACGATCAGGAAGGTCACGAACGGTACCGCCGCGATCACACCGATGAAGTTCGTGACTGTGCGAAGCGGCCGGTTCTCGTTGTCCTCCTTCAGCGTTTGCGCTTCCGGCGGTAGGCCGGGCGCGCGGTTCGGGAAGATCATGGTGACGAGGAATACATAGCCCGCATAAAGGCCGGAAAGGATCAGGCCCGGCACGAAAGCGCCTTCGTACATGTCGCCGACCGAACGGCCGAGCTGGTCGGCCATGACGATGAGGACGAGCGACGGCGGAATGATCTGCGCCAGCGTGCCGGAAGCGGCGATCACGCCGGACGCGAGGCGCCGGTCATAGCCATAGCGCAGCATGATCGGCAGGGAGATGAGGCCCATGGAAATGACCGAAGCGGCAACGACGCCCGTCGTCGCGGCAAGCAGCGCGCCCACGAAAATCACCGCGTAAGCGAGGCCGCCGCGGATCGGGCCGAATACCTGCCCGATGGTGTCGAGCAGATCTTCGGCCATGCCGCTTCGTTCGAGGATCAATCCCATGAACGTAAAGAACGGGATTGCGAGCAGCGTGTCGTTGTTCATCGTGCCGTACACGCGCTCCGGCATGGCTTGCAGGAAGTTCGGCTGAAACAGGCCGAGCTCGATGCCGACGATGCCGTAAACCAGCCCGACGGCGGCAAGGGTGAACGCTGCCGGATAGCCGATCAGCAGGCAGATCACGAGGCTCGCGAACATGATCGGAGCCATGTTGTGAATAATGAAGGCAGTCATCGTGGTTGCTCCAGCCGCGCGCTAAATCAGGATTTCTTTTCAACTGCCTGAAGCAGCCGTTCGGCTTCGGCTTCCGCGGCATGGACCTGCGGGCCGTCGTAAGGATCCGGGATCAGGCCGCGCATGATCGCCGCGCGTTTGATGATTTCGGAGAAGGCCTGAATGAGCAGGATCGTGAAGGCGATCGGGATCAGTAGCTTCGCCGGCCACTGCGGAAGTCCACCGGCGCTGAACGACATCTCGCCGAGCCGGTAGGAGCTGAGGAAAAACGGGATCGACGTCCAGATCATCACGATGCAGAACGGGATCAGCGCGAACACATGACCGATCATGTCGACCCAGTTGCGCAGCCGCTTCGAGAACGTGTTGTTCACGATATCGATGCGGATGTGTTCGTTCGCGATCAGCGTCCAGGCCGCGCAGAACAGAAACACGGTGGCGAAGAGGTACCACTGCAATTCGAGCCAGGCATTCGAGGAAGTATTGAGCAGCTTGCGCACGATCGCGTTGATCGTGGAAACCAGCACGGCAAGCACGAGGAGCCAGGCGACAGCCTTGCCCAGTCTCGTATTGACGGCATCAATCGCTCGGCTGATTGCGAGTAAGGTATGCATCGTTTCCCCCGGCGCAGCCCCTCAGCTGCTCCCGTAACCATTGATTCCAAAGCGAAATTACGCTTCTGGAACTTTCGGTTACGCAGTGTCTGTTACGGCACCATAGCCAATAAGTACCGCCGATCAAGCTATCCGGCGACGTGATGCAGACGCGGTAGATGCGGGGGAAACTACTAGTAAATCCGGATGAATTCGAAGGTGCGGCTTCGCCGTCGATCGGGTGCATTTCGGACTTGGAGGTTTTGAATTGTCTACCGGTCAACTGGCCGGTAACGCACGGCGTCAGCCCGAAGATCGCAACTGCAGGCGAAATAGCGGGCAACGCGAGACGAATAAATGCGTGATGAAGACGGAAAAAGTTACGAGGTCTTTACACGCTGCGCGCGGCTCGCTTCGCGTCTCAGCATGTAGAGCCCAGCCGCGATCATCATCGTCATGCCCGCAAACGACCACGCGTCGGGAATCTCGCGGAAGAGAATAAAGCCGTACACGACGGCGAACATCACGATCGAATAACGAAACGGCGCAACGGCGGAGAGTTCGGTGCCGCGATAGGCCAGCACGATGAAGAACTGCGCGAGCACGAGGCAGATGCCGGCGGCCAGCGCGCCGAGCAGCGCCGCCATGTCGGGCATCGCCCATGGCTGGAACGCCGCGCCGGCCACGCCGACCGTGACGCCTGCGATGATCGATCCCAGCGCCACCACAAAAGCCGGCACGCGTGCGCCGATGGAACGCGCCAGCATGTCCCGCATGAGAATGGTGAAGGTTGCGGTGAGGGCATAGAGCGACGCCGCGTCGAACGCGCCGCCGACCGGCTTCACCACGAACAGCACGCCGACAAATCCTGCTGCGACTGCGATCCAGCGCCGCCAGCCGACCCGTTCTCCAAGCATCACCGCGCCAATGATCGTCATGAGGAACGGAACGAGTTGAATGATCGTGATGACATTGCCGAGCGGGATCAGCGCCAACGCCGAGATCAGCAGCACGCCGTTTGCCGCTTCGGCAAGACCGCGCAGGCTTACCTGCCAGTCGATTACTTTCGGCGTTTCGCGTAGCTCATCGCGCCACCACAGAACGGCGATCAGGAAAATCATCGCGAAGCCGCCGCGCAGCGCCATGACCTCTGATACCGGGACCGATTTGACGGCGATCTTCGTCCCCGCGTCATTCGCCGCGAACAGCGCCATGGCGAGCACCATGAAAAGCATGCCGCGCCGGTTGGCGGTCCGGGTATCGCTCATTCGCTGCTCGGTGTCGTTGAGGCCGCGATTGCGTGCTTTGCCTTCAATCGCTCCCGGTGCAGGAGGTAAAGGCCCGCGGCTACGATCAACGCCATGCCCGCAAGCGATATCAGGTCTGGAAACTCGGCGAAGATGATCATGCCGCCGATTACGGCGAAGAACAGATAAAAATAACGGAACGGCGAAACCACCGACATATTGCCGGAGCGGAACGCGAGAAACGCGAACGTATTGGCAAGCACCAGAAAGAACCCCGACATGCAGCAGAGCGCGAAAGCATAGGGCGTCGGCCAGACCCACGGCCCCCAGGCCCGGATTTCGAACTGCTGGACGATCGGCGTCAGCAGGAGCGCGATCGACATGCCCGCGATCGAGGTGGCGAAAGGAACGACGAAAGTCGGCACGGCGGCGCCGATGCGCCGCGATTGAATATCGCGCCCGACGCCAGCCGCGGCAATCAACACGACGACGAAGGCCGCAGGCTGAAAAGTGTCTCCACCGGGTTTGATGATGAACAGCACGCCGAGAAATGCGACCGCTGCGGCGAGCCAGCGGCGCCAGCCGACGGATTCGCGAAAGAGATAGATGCCAGCGATCATCCCGAGAAAGGGCCCGATCTGCATGATCGCCGTCACCGTCGCGATCGGAAGAAACGCGTAGCAGGTGATGATCATGGGGCCGACCGACCCCTCGAACACGCTTCGCCAGAACAGGTCGCGGTTGGCAATCAGCTTCAGCTTCGAGATGCCGTGAACCAAGCAGATCAGGATGAACGAAAGCACGAAGGCGGTCGCGGCACGGATCGTCACGATCTCCGGCGCCGGCAGATAGTTCACCGCAAGCTTGGTGCTTAGATCGTTCGATACGAAGCAGGCCGAAGCCACCACCATGAAGAAGATGCTGCGCAGATTGGCGGAGAATGCGCCTGCGGCCGGAGTTGCGTTCACGATATGCGGGACTTTTCTGGCGAGCGGATCAACCGCCGGTGAGGCTCATGTGGCGGCCGACCGCGGGCTGTCGCGTGCGGCGGTCGATGACGAAGTCGTGCCCCTTGGGCTTGCGCGCGATTGCGTCATCCATCGCGGCATGAAGCAACTCGTTGGACGAAGACGCGCGCATCGGCCCGCGAAGATCGGCCGCGTCTTCCTGGCCGAGACACATATAAAGCGTGCCGGTGCAGGTGAGGCGCACGCGATTGCATCCTTCGCAGAAATTATGCGTGAGCGGCGTAATGAAGCCGAGGCGGCCGCCGGTTTCTTTCACGCTCACATAGCGCGCGGGCCCGCCGGTGCGGAAATCGATATCGGTGAGCGTGTAGTTCTGCGCGAGCTGCGCGCGCACCAGCGAAAGCGGCAGATACTGATCGACGCGTTCGGTGCCGACATCGCCGAGCGGCATGACTTCGATCAGCGAGAGATCCATGCCGCGGCCGTGCGCCCATTCCATCAGGGAAGGGATTTCGCGCTCGTTATCTTCCTTGAGCGCAACCGCATTGATCTTGACGTGGATGCCCGCTTCCTGCGCGGCATCGATGCCGGCAAGCACCTTGGAAAGATCGCCCCAGCGCGTAAGCGCCTTGAATTTTTCGGGGTCCAGCGTGTCGAGCGAGACATTGATTCGCCTGACGCCATAGCTCGCGAGTTCTTTCGCGAAACGGGCAAGCTGCGAGCCGTTGGTCGTGACCGTCAGTTCCTTCAGCGCGCCGGTATCGAGATGGCGCGAGAGCGAGCGGAACAGGGTCATGATGTCCCGCCGCACCAGCGGCTCGCCGCCGGTGATGCGGAGCTTTTCCACGCCGCGCGAGACGAAGGCCGAGCAGATGCGGTCGAGTTCCTCGAGCGTCAGCAGGTCGGGCTTCGGCAGAAACGTCATGTGTTCCGACATGCAATAGACGCAGCGGAAGTCGCAGCGGTCGGTGACCGACACGCGCAGATAGCTGATCTGCCGGCCGAACGGATCGACGAGGGCAGGGGCAACCGTGGAACTTCCGGGAATCGGTCGTATTTCGTTCATCAAGCGGCTTTTCTGGCGGGGTTTTTTGTCATTTTGGGTCTTTCCCGCGGAATCCAAGGGACTTTGGCCAAGAATCCCGGTCAGGTAAAGCGGCAGCGCCGCATGGCTTGTTCGCCCTATCAGGATCGCTAGGTTGCGCGCCGGAGAAACCCGATGACGGATGAGAACAGCCCCTGGCCGACCGAGATCAGGGTCCTGAGCAATCGCGCTGCGATCGTGGTCGCGTTCGACGACGGCAGCACCTTTACGCTGCCGGCGGAATACCTGCGGGTCGAAAGCCCGAGCGCGGAAGTGCAGGGCCATTCGCCGGACGAGCGCCAGACGGTTCCCGGCAAGCGCAATGTCATGATTCTGGAACTGCATCCGGTCGGCAACTATGCCGTCCGCCTTGTGTTTGACGACATGCATTCGACCGGGATCTACACCTGGTCCTATCTCCACGAACTCGGCCGCGATCAGGAGAGCCGGTTCCAGCGCTACCTGGATGAACTGCAGGAGAAGGGGCTGTCGCGGGATTCCGGCGCGCCGCACAGGCACGTTCACTAATAAAAAAGGGCCGGTGCACCGGCCCTTCTTCTTTGCGTCTGCGAGGCTGGCTCGTCAGTTGATGACGTACACCGTTGCGCCCACGGCGACGCGCCCGTAGAGATCAATGACATCGTCGTTGTGCATGCGGAAGCAACCCGACGAATCGGCCTGACCGATCGAGTCCGGATCGTTCGATCCGTGGATGCGGTAAAGCGTCGATCCGAGATAGATCGCGCGCGCACCGAGCGGGTTGTCCGGTCCGCCCTTCATCTGCTTCGGCAGGCCCTTCTGGCGCGCATGCATCTGCGCGGGCGGCGTCCAGGTCGGCCATTCCTTCTTGGCCGAAACCCGATGCACGCCGGACCAGGTGAAACCGGTGCGGCCCACGCCGATATTGTATTCGAGCGCGCGGCCCGGGCTTTCCACGAAGTAGAGCTTGCGCTGTTTCGTGATGATCACGATGCTGCCCGCCGGATATTTCGGGTCGATCGCGGTCGAACCGCCGAACAGCGAGAAGAACCCACCGCGCGGCGGCGCCGTGTTTATGTTCTTGCCGCGCCCGGAAATCCATTGCCCGGTGACCGGGTCGCGCATGTCCTGCGCCATCGCTTCCGGAATCGTGATGAGCACCGCGAGCAGCGCAAGCACCATCCATTTCAATCGCATTGCCATCCCTTCCCGTGACATAACGTTTTCGGCGTCGGCCGGAGTGATCTTTCGCCATAGATTCTGCGTCGCGGCAAGCGCGCAAATCGGCCCAGGGTATTATTACGCGGTGCAACATAAGAAGGAATAGCGGCACGAGACGGGTCAGGGAATCTCGCTACAATCCAATTGCTTCGACCGGCCGCTGCGCGGATAGTGCTGCCTTGCCGCGAATACCGCGGAGTTGTTTTCATGAGTGCAAACCAGAACACCCTGCGCATTGCGCTGATCGGCTTTGGCGAAGTCGGGCGCCGCTTCGCCGACGATCTCCTTGACCGCCCGGGGCTGTCGCTTTCCAGCTTCGACATCCTTCACCACGACGCGGCGAAGCGCGACGCCTATGAGCGCGCGGCGGCGGAGCGGAAGGTCGCGGCGCGGGCCAGCGCCAGCGAGGCCTGCGCAGGCGCGCATCTGGTGATCTCCGCAGTGACCGCCGCAGCCGCCGAAGACGTGGCGGCGGAAGCTTCGGGCTTTCTCGAAAGCGAACAGATTTTCTTCGACATCAATTCCGCCGCGCCCTCGACCAAGCGCCGCGCTGCCGCGCATCTGTCGAAGGGCGGAGCGGAATATGTGGAAGGTGCGGTGATGGCGCCGGTCAAGAAGCCCGGCATTCGCGTGCCCATTCTGGCAGGCGGCAAGCGCGCCGCGGAAGTTGCCGAGCGTCTGAATGCGCACGGTTTCGACATCACGCCGGTCTCCGAAGAAATCGGTCAGGCTTCCGCGACCAAGCTCTGCCGCAGCATCATCATCAAGGGCCTCGAAGCGCTGATGGTCGATTGCGCACGGGCGTCGGAACATTTTGAGGTGAAGCAGGCGGTCTTCGCGTCGCTGGAGATAACCTTTCCGTCGATCGACTGGCACGCGCTTTCCGATGACATGAATGAGCGCGTCGCGACGCATGGCAAGCGACGCTCGGAGGAGATGCGCGAAGCCGGCGAAATGCTTGCCGATGCCGGGTTTGATCCCGAACTTGCGCGCGCCGTCGCCAATGCACAGGCGCGAGGAGCGAGGCGTCATGGCTGAGCGCGGTATCGCTTGCACGATGTTTCGCGGCGGCACCTCGAAGGGCGCCTATTTTCTTGCGGACGATCTGCCGTCCGACATCGCGGCGCGGGATCGCGTGCTGCTTTCGGTGATGGGCTCGCCCGATCCGCGGCAGGTCGACGGCATCGGTGGCGCACATCCGCTAACCAGCAAAGTTGCGGTGGTGTCGAAGTCGCAGGACAAGGATTGCGATGTCGACTTTCTGTTCTGTCAGGTCGGTGTCGACAAGGCGATGGTCGACACCACGCCGAATTGCGGCAACATTCTCGCGGCCGTCGCGCCGTTCGCGATCGAGCGCGGGCTGGTCGCGGCAACCGACGGCGTCACGCCCGTGAAGGTGCGGACGGTCAATACCGGTACCGTCGCGGAGCTGCGCATCGAAACGCCGGGCGGCGTCGTGAACTATGGAGGCGACGCGCGGATCGATGGCGTGCCGGGCACGGCGGCGCCGGTGATCATCAATTTTCTCGATGCCGAAGGTTCGGTCTGCGGTTCGCTGCTGCCGACCGGCAACGTGAAGGACCACGTCGCGGGCGTCGAGGTAACCTTGATCGACAACGGCATGCCTTGCGTCGTGTTGCGGGCCGCCGACCTTGGACGCACCGGCTACGAGCCGCGCGAGCAACTCGATAAGGATGCCGCGCTGAAAAAGCGGCTCGAGGAAATCCGCATTCCCGCCGGACGCCTGATGAACCTCGGCGACGTTGCCTGCAAGGTCGTGCCGAAGATGATCCTGCTCGCGCCGCCGCAGAAGGGCGGTCACGTTTCGACGCGCTCCTTCATTCCGCATGAGTGTCACGCCTCGATCGGCGTCTTTGCCGCGGTAACGGTCGCGACGGCCTGCGTGCTGCCGGGCTCGGTGGCCGAAGGCATTGCGAAGGTGCCGGCAGGTCGCGAGAAATCAATATCGGTCGAGCATCCCACCGGCGAGTTCACAGTGAACCTTACGGTCGGGGGTAGCGCGGAAAATCCCGTCATCGAGCGCGCCGGTCTTTTGCGTACTGCGCGAAAGCTGTTCGAGGGAAAAACCTTCGCGCATGAGAGCGCATGGGCGGCAACGTCGAAACAGGCCGCGGAATAAAAAACCAGCACAGGTGAGAGCCTAATATGTCTTCAGGAAAAACCGGCCTTGTCGTGACGGCGCATCCCGGCGATTTCGTCTGGCGCGCAGGCGGCGCGATCGCGCTGCATGCCGACAAAGGCTATCGCATGAAAATTCTTTGCCTTTCCTTTGGCGAGCGTGGCGAAAGCCAGTTCGCGTGGAAAAAGGCCGGCGTGAAGCTCGATGAGGTCAAGGTTCAGCGCAAGGACGAGGCTGAACGCGCCGCCAAAATTCTCGGTGCCGAGATCGAGTTCTTCGATGCCGGCGACTACCCGCTTCGCACGACCGACGCGATGATGGAACGCGCGATCGACGTCTTCCGCGAGCTCAATCCGTCATTCGTGCTGACGCATTCGCTCGAGGATCCCTATAACGTCGATCACCCGGAAGCGACGCGCTTTGCGCAGGAGGCGCGTATCGTGGCGCAGGCCGCGGGCCACAAACCCGATCCGTCGCGCGCCTACGCGGCTCCGCCGGTATTCCTGTTCGAGCCGCATCAGCCCGAGATGTGTAACTTCAAGCCCAACGTCATCCTGAATATCGACGCGGTGTGGGAGCGCAAGAAGCAGGCCTTCGAGATTCTCGCCGCGCAAAAGCACCTCTGGGAATATTATACGCGTGTCGCGCTCAATCGCGGCATACAGGGCGGACGCAATTCCGGCAAGCCGATGACCTATGGCGAGGCATATCAACGCCTGTTCCCCGATGTCGTGGAGTTGCTGGCA
>JAEZFA010000138.1 GCA_023417665.1 Pseudomonadota bacterium
GCGCTGGACGAGCGCGGCCGCTTCGAGATCGACGATGCGCAGATCAGCGTGCGCTTCGACGAAAAGCGCCGCCTTTTTCTGATCGAGCCGTTTCGCATCAGCGGCGGACAGAACCGCGTCGTGCTCGGCGCGGTCGTGGAGCCGCCGAAGAATGGCTCGACGCTCTGGACCTTCACGATACCGCAGGGCGCAGTCGCACTCACCACCGGCCGGGCCAACGAACCGCACCTGACCCTGGATCGCATTTCCTTCCGTGGGCATTTCAATCCAGAGACGCGGCGGTTGACGGTTGATGAAGGCGTGGTACGCGGCGCGACCGCGGGTCTCGCGCTGTCCGGTGCGATCGATTTCGGCGGCGAGAACGCCATGCTGCAGCTCGGGCTCGCGGCCGACCGCATGCCGGTGTCGGCGCTGAAGCGGCTGTGGCCGGCACCCGTTGCGCCGGGCACGCGAACCTGGGTGATCGAACACGTCGAAAGCGGCACGGTCGAACGCGCGGTAATCGGTCTCAACGTCCCGATAGAGGCGCTGGCGACCCCGCACACCAAGCTGCCCGAAGAATCCATGAACCTGGAATTTCAGGGCTCGGCGCTGAAATTCACGCCGGTCAATGGACTGCCGGCAATCACCGACGCCCGAGCGCATGTCATCGTGACCGGACAGAACGCGCGCATCACCGTAACCAACGGTATCGTCGATCTCGGCCGCAAGCGGCGGCTGCTCATTCCCGAAGGCACGTTCGAGGTGCGCGATCATCATCTCGATCCGCCGGTCGGCGTGATCCAGATGCGTATCGAGGGAACGGGAGAGTCCGTTGCCGATCTGCTTTCGCGCGATCTCCTGAAGAACGAGATCGGATTCTCGCCCAATCCGGAAACCACGCGCGGCAGCGTCGTTTCCAATCTGCGCATTGAATTGCCGCTGAAGCGCGAACTGCTGAAATCCGAAGTGCGCTATGCGGCCGATGCCGACTTCACCAATCTCTTCGTCGAGAATATTGTTCGCGGCCAGAAGCTGGAAAACGCCAACGGCAAGCTTTCCTATAACGGCGAACAGTTCTCGGTGAAGGGCGAGGGCAAGATTGGCGGCGCCAGCGCGACCTTCGATTATGCCAAGGCCAAAGGCAAGGAAGACGCCGAGTTTCGCGTGGTTGCGACACTCGACGAAGCGGCGCGCAATCGCTTCGGCATCGAGTTGTCGTCGTGGCTCTCCGGCAGTGTCGGGGTTCGCCTGCAAGGCACCACCACCGACAAGGAAACGCGCGTGCAGGTCGAAGCCGATCTGACGCAGGCCTCGATCTCGGAACTGATGCCGGGCTGGAACAAGGCGGCGGGCCGGCCGACGCGGGCGGTCTTTCGCATGATCGACCGCGACGGCGCGGTAAAACTCGAAGAGATCAGTGTTACCGGCTCCGGTGTGCATCTGCGCGGATCGGTCGAACTCGACTCCGAAAGCAATCTGGCGTCGGCAAACTTCACGACGTTCCAGCTCTCCGAAGGCGACCGCGCGACGCTTTCGGTTGAACGCAACGAAACCGCCATGAAGGTTACCGTGCGTGGCTCCGTGCTCGACGCTCGCGGATTGATCCGCTCGCTTTCGGATACGCCAACCGGCGGTAACCGCAAGAAGGACAAGGGGCACGACGCCGACATCGATGTCCGTGTCGGTGCCGCGACCGGGCACAACGGCGAGGTGATCCGCAATCTCGAATTACGCGCGACCCGCCGCAACGGAGAAATCCGCAGCTTTGCGCTGCTCGGCAGGATCGGGCGCGACTCTTCCGTAGTCGGCGAGTTGCGCGCGAGCAATCGCGGCAGGCAGGTGATCTACATTACCGCAGGCGATGCCGGCGCATTGTTCCGCTTTGCCGATTACTATTCGAAGATTCAGGGTGGCGAAATCTGGATCGTGCTGGACACGCCGACGCAAGACAACGCACCGCAGGACGGCATCGTCAGCGTCCGCAATTTCACGATCGTGGGCGAGCCGGCGCTCGATCGCCTGCAGTCGACCGCGCCTACGGAAGGCGACCGGACGCGATCCGTGCAGCCGCGGGCAGGGCCTGTGCCTTTCGTGCGCATGCGGATTGATTTTACGCGCACGCCCGGCCGCTTCACCATTCGCGAAGCGTTGATCTTCGGCCCTACCATCGGCGCCACGGTGGATGGCGTGCTGGACTATGCGCAGAATTACGTTTCACTGCGCGGTACTTATGTGCCCGCCTACGGCCTGAACAATTTCTTCGGTCAGATTCCGGTGCTGGGTCTTTTTCTCGGTGGCCCGAAGGAAGGGTTGCTTGCGCTGACCTTCGAGATTGTCGGGCCTGCAAGCGGACCGACGCTGCGCATCAACCCGATGTCGATGGCAGCGCCCGGTTTCTTCCGCAAGATTTTCGAGTTCAGGGGCGCGAACGATGCTTCCGCGCCCGTCAGTCCACGCTAGAGTTTTTCCCCGCGCGCGAGACGCTTGGCCTGGTCGACCCAGTCTTCACGCTGGATACGGCCCTTGAACTTCAGGTAGCTGTCGACCCACTGGATGTTGTCGTCGTTCCATTCCGCGATCTGGCGGAAATAGAAGACGCCGAGGCGATGCAGCAGCATTTCGTTCTTCGGGCCAATCCCTGAAATGATCTTCAGGTCGTCGGGCGTGCCGCTTTGCTCGACGGCAGCGGGACGGGCGCCCGGATGCGCGGCTTCCAGCGAGTGCTCGTCGTCGCTTGCCTCGCTGACCGGCGCGGCGGCAACGGGCGTAGCGACAACGGGTGTAGCAGCTACGGCCGGAGCCGGAGCGGCCGCTTCGGCCTTCGGCATTGGCTTTTCGGCTGTGCCTGCAAGGCTCGCGAGCCAGCTTCCGGCGAGGCAGCCGAGGAAGTAGCCGGCAAGCAGCAACAGCGCGGTTTCAAGATAGTGGCCGGCGCGACCGGGGATCAATGCGAGCCACGCAATGATCAGGCCGACCACAAAGATCGCGGCGAGAAGCTTGAACCCGTTCGGCCAGCTTTGCGGCCACCAGCCGCGCGCCGGGTGCGAGAACGTGAAGAAGCCGACGACCGCCCCGAGTATCACGGCGAGGAGGAGCGGCAGCCAGTAGGTGGCAAGAAGATAGGTCATGTTCTCGAGGCTCCTACTGTACGACGAACTCGGTACGGCGATTGCGTGCGCGGTTTTCTTCCGTGTCATTGGAAGCAACCGGCCGCTCCTGTCCGTAACCCTTTGCGACGAAATTGCCGGAGGCGAGACCGGCGCGCACGAGGTAGTTCAACACGGCCTCGGCGCGCTGCTGCGACAGCGTCAGGTTTGCCGCCGCGTCGCCGGTCGAATCCGTGTGACCGGCGATTTCCACTTTCGCCTCTGCACAACGTGCAAAGGTGCCGACGATGCGATCAAGCAGGCCGGCCGAGTCCGACGAGATCGTTGCCGAGCCCGTCTCGAACAGAATGGTGGTCTTTCCGAGCAGCGAATTGACTTCCGTCTGGCAGGCGGCGGCATCGATCGCCGGTCCCGTCGGCCTGACGCCGGCTTTCAGGTCGAGCGCAAAGCTGCCCGGCACGTTGCGGGTGAGATAGGCGCGGATCGCATTCAACGCTTCCTGATAGAACGCGTCACCCGAAAGCTCGCCCTTGCTGCCGCGGATGGTCAGCTTTCCTTCCGCGAGCCGCGATAGCGCGGCCAGTCCTGCCAACACGGTCTGCTGAAAACCGGCCGGCGCGTTGGGTGTAATCGTCAACTGATCGACCACCTGATAGCCGCCGAACAGCCGGCGCACCGCATCGACCAGTTGCTTGCGCAACGCCTCATTCGGCACGCTGCCGGTGAGGGTGACGGTGTCGCTGCTTTTCTGCGCGGCAAAGCCATAGGGATCCGGCGCATCGATCTTTGCATCCGCGAGCGTGAACCCTTGCGGAAGCGTCTTCAGCGAATTCAGGATTTCATCGCGCGCTTCGATCGAGGCGGCACGGCCGGTAACGGCAATCTTGCCGTCCGCAAAGGCGATGCTTGGGCGTTCGAGCGTCGCCAGTTGCTTGACGGTGTAGTTCACCGCCTCGACGAAGCTCGACGCGGCGCCGCGCGCGAAGGTCGTGTCATCCTTGATCTTCGTGCCGGGGAAGGCTGCCTCGATGGTCGCGAGGATCGCCTTGCGCGCATCGGGGTTCGGAATCATGCCGGTGAGGGCGAGTTCGTCGCCGCGGCGCTCGAGCTTCCAGTTGAAGGGGCTCGCGACCGGCGGAAGCGCAAGCGCATTCACGACCTTGCGCACACCCCATTCACGGGACAGTGCCGCAAACTGTGCCTCGCTCTGCGCATCGGAGAACACGACGCCGGAGATGGTGACGTCGCGGCCCGCTACCGAAATCGCGGGATCATAGACGCCGGCGCTGGCGGCTTTCTGTGCCCGCGCCGTCAGGTCGGCATTGACCGAACCGCCGAGCCATGAATTGGAAATGATCCAGAGTAGAAGAAGGGGAATAAGGCCCCACCACCATTTTGCCGGCTGACTCATCGCGCCCCTTCTGAAACTTCAAACCGCAATGCGTTCACGAAAAACGCCACGATCGGGAGTTTGGCACGAAGGTACGGCAGGTGACAAAAGCAAATTGTCGCCTTGTTGATGAAGCCTGAGGCTCACACCGCGCGAAGCAGGACGTGCTTCTTCTTGCCGAGCGACAGTTTGATGACGCCTTCCTGCGTGAGATCTTTTTCGGTGAGCATCATTTTCTCGTCGGTGACGGTCACGTCGTTGACCTTGATGCCGCCCGCCTTGATCTGCCGCCGCGCCTCGCTGGTCGAGGAGACAAAGCCGGCTTGAACGCTCGCATTGAGAATGCCGATGCCCGCCGCAAGCTCGCTCTTCTTTGTCTCGACGCTCGGCAGGCTCTGCGCCAGCGCACCTTCTTCGAAAGTGGTGCGCGCGGTTCCCGCTGCCTTCTCGGCTTCCTCGCGCCCGTGCACCATGGCAGTTGCTTCGGTCGCGAGGATCTTTTTCGCCTCGTTGATTTCCGAGCCCTTGAGCGCGGCAAGTTTTCCGATCTCGGCAAGCGGCAATTCGGTAAAGAGCTTGAGGAAGCGCGCGACGTCGCCGTCCTCGGTGTTGCGCCAGAACTGCCAGTATTCGTAAGGGCTGACGAGGTTCGGATCGAGCCAGACCGCGCCCGCCGCGGTCTTGCCCATCTTGGCACCCGAAGCGGTCGTGATCAGCGGCGAAGTCAGCGCAAAAAGCTGCGCGCCTGCGACCCGGCGGCCGAGGTCGATGCCGTTGATGATGTTGCCCCACTGGTCGGAGCCGCCCATCTGCACGCGGCAGCCATAGCGCTTGTTCAGCTCGAGGAAGTCGTAGGCCTGGAGGATCATGTAATTGAATTCCAGGAACGAAAGTTCGTGCTGACGCTCGAGGCGCAGCTTCACCGAGTCGAAGGTGAGCATGCGGTTGATCGAGAAGTGGCGGCCGACATCGCGCAGGAAGTCGATGTAGTTGAGCTTGTTCAGCCAGTCGGCGTTGTTCGCCATGATGGCGTCATTGCCGCTGTCGCCGAACTTCAGGAAGCGCGTGAAGATCTGGCGGATGCCTTTGAGATTCTCGTTGATCTGATCTTCAGTCAGCAGACGTCGGGACTCGTCCTTTCCGGAAGGATCGCCGACCCGGGTGGTGCCGCCGCCCATCAGCGCGATCGGGCGGTGCCCGGTCTTCTGCATCCAGCGCAGCATCATGGTCGGCAGCAGGTGGCCGACATGAAGGGATGCCGCCGTACAGTCATAGCCGATATAGGCGGTGATCTGCTCTTTCTGCGCGAGCTGATCCAGCACCTCGGGCTCCGAGACCTGGTGAATGAAGCCGCGGGATTCGAGAACGTGCAGAAAATCGGATTTGTATGCGGTCATAACGGTGCTGATGTAAGTGATTGCGGGCTGGTGTATCAGGTCCCCGGGCGGATTCAACCGGAGCGATTCCCGTGGCCGTTGCCATCGGCACCATGAGCGGCACCTCGATGGACGGGGTCGATGTCGCGCTGATCGAAACCGATGGTGAGACGGTGCAGCGCTTCGGCGCCTATGTCTCCCGCGTTTATAGCGCGACCGAGCGGCATATCCTGCGGGGTGCCGTAAACGCTGCAAAAGACCTGACCGACCGCAGCGCGCGTCCGCCTGCGCTCGCCGACGCCGAGAGGCTCGTCACCGAGACGCACCTGAAAGCGATTGACGCGCTGCTCCAGCAGGCCGGCATTCATCACCGGGCGGTCGATGCGGTCGGCTTCCATGGTCAGACCGTACTGCACCGGCCGGAGCGCCGCCTGACGATCCAGATCGGGGACGGGGCGTTGCTTGCCCGTCGCCTTCAGATTCCCGTGGTGTACGACTTTCGCGCCGCCGATGTTGCAGCCGGCGGACAGGGCGCGCCGCTAGTGCCGGTTTTTCATCGCGCGCTTCTGCGCGGCGCCGTCGAAACCGGCCCCGCAGTGGTGGTCAATATCGGTGGAGTCGCCAACGTTACTTATGTCGATGGCGACGAGGAGCCGGTTGCTTTCGACACCGGCCCCGGCAACGCGCCGATGGACGAATTGATGATGAGCCGCAGCGGCAAACCGATGGACGAGGGCGGTGCGCTGGCTGCGACCGGGAAGGCGGACAAGGCGCTGGTGGATTCCGTGCTCGCGCATCCCTTCTTCGCGCTTCGGCCGCCGAAGTCGCTCGACCGCGCGGATTTCGCGCGCTTTGAAATGAACGAGCTTTCGCTTCCGGATGCGCTGGCAACCGCGGCGGAAATCATCGCATCCTCGATCGCACGCGCGCGCGAATATTTTCCGAAGCCGCCGAAACGCTGGATCATCGCGGGCGGCGGCGCGCGAAATCCGACGCTAGCGCGGCTGCTGCGTGAAAAGCTCTCGCCGGCAACCGTGCAGACCGCGGAGGATATCGGCTGGCAATCGAGCGCTATCGAAGCGCAGGCTTTCGCTTTCCTCGCGATACGCTCGATGAAAGGCCTGCCGCTTTCGTTCCCGAAAACCACCGGCGCACCCGCGCCGATGCGGGGCGGGGTCCTGATACGCCCCTGACGCGCCGTTTTGGCCGGAAGCGTCGCTTTACGCCGCGGTGGTGATCCGCTCGTTCGGCAGGCGGCGATCGAGGTACTCGTTCACGACGCCCATCAGGTCTTCGATCTTGCCGTCGAAGAAATGGTTCGCGCCCTTGAGAATGTTCTGCTCGATCACGATGCCCTTCTGCGTCTTCAGCTTCTCGACCAGCGTGCCGACCGAGGAAACCGGCACCACGGCGTCCTTGTCGCCATGGACGAAGAGGCCCGACGACGGGCAGGGCGCCAGGAACGAGAAATCGTAGAGGCTCGCGGGTGCGGCGATCGACAGAAAGCCCTCGACTTCCGGGCGGCGCATGAGCAGTTGCATGCCGATCCAGGCGCCGAACGAGAAGCCGGCGATCCAGCAAGCCCGCGCCTCAGGATGGGCGCTCTGTACCCAGTCGAGCGCCGCTGCCGCGTCGGACAGCTCGCCCTGACCGTGATCGAAGGTGCCTTGGCTCCGGCCCACGCCCCGGAAATTGAACCGCAGCACCGAGAAGCCGCGGTTCGCGAAGGCGTAATAGAGATGATAGACGACGGGATTGTTCATCGTGCCCCCGAATTGCGGGTGCGGGTGCAAAATGATGGCGATCGGGCTGGTGCGGCTGCGGCCGGGGTGGAACCGGCCTTCGAGGCGGCCTTCTTCGCCGGTGAAAATCACTTCAGGCATTGGGGTGTTTTCCGTCGTTATCGCGCTTATCTGTTGAGGGCGTGGGGTTCGGGTTCCGGTTGACTCTGGAGTACCACCGGCCTACTTTAGAATAATTCTAAATAGAGATTCTGCTCGGCGGCGCCAGCCATCGATAGCCACGCGTTCCCACGCTTCGAGCTTTCTCTCTTAAACAATACGGGGTTCGAAAAGCAAGATTTTTCGGCCCCATGGATCGTGAGCGATGGCACGGGTCTATCTGGACTACAATGCGACGAGCCTGCCGCGCGCGGCGGCCAAGGAAGCCGTTGTCGCCGCCATGATGGCGCCTGCCAATGCGTCTTCGGTGCACACCGAGGGGCGGGCCGCGCGGGCGATTGTCGAGGACGCGCGTCACCAGATCGCGGTTCTGATCGGTGCCGCGCCGGAAGCGATCTTCTTCACGAGCGGCGCCACGGAATCGAACGCCACTGCGCTCTCGCCGCAGGTGGAACTCGAAGGAATCGCGTCGCAATTCGAGGTTCTGCTGCTCTCGGGCGTGGAACATCCGGCCGTTCGCGCCGGCGGCAACTTCCGCGAAGAGCAGATCGAATATGTGCCGGTCGATGCAAATGGCGTGATCGTGCTTGCCGCCCTGGAAGCAGCGCTGACGCGGCATCGCAGGGAAGGCCGCCGCGCTTTTGTATCGGTCATGGCGGCGAATAACGAGACCGGCGTTTTGCAGCCGCTGCGCGCGATTGCCGATCTCGTCCATGCCGCCGACGGCGTGTTTCATTCCGATGCCGTGCAGGTGATCGGCAAGATTCCGTTCGACCTGAAAGAGAGCGGTGCCGACATTCTCTCGATTACCTCGCACAAGCTCGGCGGTCCGCAGGGCATCGGTGCGGTCGTCGCGGCGCATCGCGATACGCGCGTACCGGCATTGATGCGCGGCGGCGGGCAGGAACGCGGGCGCCGGCAGGGCACCGAAAGCGTTGCCGCGATCGCGGGCTTCGGTGCGGCCGCGACGGAAGCCGGGCAGACGCTGACCCCGGAAGGTTCGCGGCTGGGTGCGCTCCGCGCCAGGATCGAAGAAGGCATTCGCGCGATAGCGAGAGACGCCGTGATCTTCGGCGATCGAGCGGCGCGGCTGCCGAACACCACGTTCTTTGCGGCCCCGGGCGTGCCTGCTGAAACCGCGCTGATGATGCTCGATCTTGAAGGGATCGCATTGAGCGCCGGTTCTGCCTGTTCTTCGGGCAAGTCGGCGGCATCGCCGACCTTGCAGGCGATGGGAGTGAATTCGGAGGTCGGCCGCTGCGCCATGCGCGTAAGCACCGGCTGGAATACGACAGACGCGGATATCGAGCAGTTTCTTCGTGTCTGGTCGAAGGTCTATACGTCCCTCAACAAAGGCGGCGCGCGAGCGGCATAACGACAAATAATTTCGCGCGCGGCGGATGGAGTAAAGAATGCCTGCGGTTCAAGAGACGGTCGAACGCGTCAAGTCGATCGACGTCGATCAGTACAAATACGGCTTCGAAACCAAGATCGAAGTCGAGAAGGCGCCGAAGGGGCTCGACGAGAGCACCGTGCGCTTCATTTCGGCCAAGAAGAACGAGCCGGAATGGATGCTGCAATGGCGTCTTGAAGCGTTCCGCCGCTGGAAAACCATGCAGGAGCCGGAGTGGGCGCGCGTTCACTATCGGAAGATAGACTACCAGGATCTCTATTACTACGCCGCGCCGAAGAAGCAGGACGGACCGAAGTCGCTGGATGAAGTCGATCCGGAGATTCTGGAAACCTACAAGAAGCTCGGCATTCCGCTGCGCGAGCAGGAAATGCTTGCCGGCGTTGCCGAAGAGAATCGCACTTACTCCAAGGTTGCGGTCGATGCCGTGTTCGATTCCGTTTCGGTGGTTACGACCTTCAAGGAGGAATTGAAGAAGGCCGGCGTCCTCTTCATGTCGATCTCGGAGGCGATCCGCGAGCACCCCGAACTCGTGAAGCAGTATCTCGGCTCCGTCGTGCCTGTTACCGACAATTTCTTCGCGACGCTGAACTCCGCGGTCTTCTCCGACGGCTCGTTCGTCTACATCCCGAAGGGCGTGCGCTGCCCGATGGAATTGTCGACCTACTTCCGCATCAACGAGCGCAACACCGGCCAATTCGAGCGGACCCTCATCATCGCCGACGAGGGTGCTTATGTGAGCTATCTCGAAGGCTGCACCGCGCCGTCGCGCGACGAGAACCAGTTGCATGCGGCGGTTGTCGAACTGGTCGCGCTCGCCAATGCCGAGATCAAATATTCGACGGTGCAGAACTGGTATCCGGGCGACGCGCAAGGCAAGGGTGGCGTCTATAACTTCGTGACCAAGCGCGGCGACTGCCGCGGCAACGGCTCGAAGATTTCCTGGACGCAGGTCGAAACCGGCTCCGCGATCACCTGGAAATATCCGAGCTGCATCTTGCGCGGCGACAACTCGCAAGGCGAGTTCTACTCAATCGCGATTTCGAACGGTTATCAGCAGGTCGATAGCGGCACCAAGATGATCCATCTAGGCAAGAACACGTCGAGCCGCATCATCTCGAAGGGTATTGCCGCAGGCGTTTCGCAGAACACCTATCGCGGGCAGGTGTCTGCACATCGCAAGGCCACGAACGCGCGCAACTTCACGAATTGCGACTCGCTCCTGATCGGCGACAAGTGCGGCGCGCACACGACGCCTTACATCGAAGCGAAGAATTCGTCGGCCGTGTTCGAGCATGAAGCGACGACCTCGAAGATTTCCGACGACATGCTGTTCTATTGCCGCCAGCGCGGGCTTTCGGCGGAAGAGGCGGTGGCGCTCGTCGTCAACGGCTTCGTCAAGGACGTATTGCAGCATCTGCCGATGGTATTCGCGGTGGAAGCGCAGAAACTGATTGCAATCTCTCTCGAAGGAAGCGTGGGCTAAAATGGCGTTGCTCGAAGTAAAGAACCTCCAGGCGCGGGTCGAGGAAAAGGAAATCCTTCGCGGCCTGAACCTCACCATCAATTCGGGCGAGGTGCATGCGATCATGGGGCCGAACGGCTCCGGCAAATCCACGCTCTCTTATGTGCTGGCCGGCAAGGATGACTATGAAGTCACCGGCGGCACGGCGACGCTCGACGGCGAAGATCTGCTCGAGCTCGAGCCCGACGAGCGCGCGGCCAAGGGCCTGTTCCTTGCGTTTCAGTATCCGATCGAGATTCCTGGCGTTGCCTCGATGACCTTCCTGCGCACGGCCGTGAACTCGGTCCGCAAGAAGCGCGGCGAGGAGGAGCTTTCCACGCCGGACTTCCTGCGCCTCGTGCGCGAGAAAGCCAAGGAACTGAATATCCATCAGGACATGCTGAAACGGCCGGTGAATGTCGGCTTTTCGGGCGGCGAGAAGAAGCGCAATGAAATTCTTCAGATGTCGCTCCTCGAGCCTAAAATGTGCGTGCTCGACGAGACCGACTCCGGCCTCGACATCGACGCGCTCAAGATCGTTGCCGACGGCGTGAACCGCCTGCGCGCGAAGAACCGCGGCTTCCTCGTGATCACGCACTACCAGCGCCTGCTCGACCACATCGTGCCGGACGTCGTGCACGTCATGGCAAAGGGCAGGATCGTGCGCACCGGCGGGCCGGAGCTTGCGCATGAACTGGAAGCCAAAGGCTATGCCGCTTACGAAAACGCGGCTTGAGGTGAACGGTGAACGCTGAAGTCAAAATGATGCGCACGGCTGCGGAGACGCAGTACACCGATGCGCTGGCGACGCTTCCGGGCGACGACGCGATCCGCCCGCTGCGCGAGAAGGCGCTGCGCCTTTTCACGGAAAAAGGCCTGCCGCACCGCCGCGTCGAAGAATGGAAATATACCGACCTCCGCGCCCTGATCCGCGAAATGCCGCCGCTCGCCAAAGGCGCGGACAAGACCGCGATCGCAGAGGCGAAGAAGAACACTGTGCTGGCAAAGATCGGCGCGCGTGAAATCACTTTCGTCAACGGTGCTTTTGTTGCCGAACTCTCGGACCTGAAAGGTCTGGAGAAGGGGCTGAAAATTGCGACGCTTGGAGAGGCCTTGAAGAAGACTTCGTCGGTCGCGGCGCTGCTCGCCAAGATCAACCCGAATAAATATGACGCCGTTTTCGCGCTGAATACGGCGGCGCTGAACGAAGGCATCGTGATTGATGTGGCTCCGGGCGCGCAGATCACGAAACCCATTCACATTCGTCATATCGTGACCGGCACCGCGCCGGTGAGCGTGTTCGGGCGCGCACTGGTAACGGTCGGCGCCAAGGCGCAGGCGACCATCGTGCAGTCTCACAGCGGTCCCGATGCGGTCGCCTACCAGACCAATACCGTGCTGCAATTGTCGGTCGCTGACGACGCCGACCTCGATGTCGTGCGCGTTCAGGCCGAAGGCGACAAGGCAATCCATCTTTCCATGATGATCGGTGCAATTGGCGAGGCAAGCCGCTTCCGGTCTTTTGCATTGACGACCGGTGCGGCCGTCTCGCGCCATACCGTGCCGTTTGCCTATGCCGGCAAGGATGCCCGTGCCACGATTGCGGGTGCGACGCTCCTGCGCGGCAGGCAGCACGCCGACACGACGCTGGAAGTCGACCACGCACTGCCGGGCGGCGAAAGCCGCGAACTCTTCAAGACCGTGCTCGACGACGAGACGCGTGGCGTGTTCCAGGGCCTCATCATCGTGCGTCCCGACGCGCAGAAAACCGACGGCCGCATGATGTCGGCGGCACTCCTGCTCGGCGAGACTGCCGAGATGGACAACAAGCCGGAGCTGGAAATCTTCGCCGACGACGTGCAATGCGCGCATGGCGCGACCACCGGCGCGCTCGACGACGATCTGCTGTTTTATCTCCGGGCGCGCGGCATCCCGAAGAAGGAGGCCGAGAGCCTCTTGATCCAGTCGTTCTTCGGCGAAGCCATCGAAACCATCGAGAACGAAAAGATCCGCGACGCCGTCATGCTACGCGCGGCCGGCTGGCTCGCAGAGAGAAGCGTCAAGTGAATGCGCCCGCCAAGGCTCCCTTCGATATAGCGAAGGTGCGCGCCGACTTCCCGATTCTGGCCAAGGAAGTCTACGGCAAGAAGCTGGTCTATCTCGACAACGCCGCTTCCGCGCAGAAGCCGGTGCAGGTGCTCGACCGCATGCGCCATGCCTATGAGCACGAGTATGCGAACGTGCATCGCGGGCTGCATTTTCTCGCCAATGCTGCAACCGAAGCCTATGAGGGCGCGCGGGAAAAGGTGCGCGGATTTTTGAACGCCAAGTCGGCATCGGAAATCATCTTCGTCAAGAACGCGACCGAAGCACTGAATCTCGTGGCAAGCTCGTTCGGGCTTGCGGAGATCGGCGAGGGCGACGAGATCGTGCTCTCGATCATGGAGCATCACTCCAACATCGTGCCCTGGCACTATCACCGCGAACGCAAGGGGGCGGTGATCAAGTGGGCGCCGGTCGATGAAGACGGCAATTTCCTGCTCGACGAGTTCGAGAAGCTGCTGACCCCGCGCACCAAGATCGTCGCGATCACGCAGATGTCGAATGCGCTCGGGACTATCGTGCCGGTCAAGGAAGTTATCAAGATCGCGCATACGCGCGGCATTCCGGTCCTGGTGGATGGCAGTCAGGGCGCGGTGCATCTCGCTCCCGACGTGCAGGACCTCGATTGCGACTTCTACGTTTTCACGGGCCACAAGCTTTACGGTCCCTCCGGCATCGGCGCGCTTTATGCGAAGCGCGAATGGCTGGACCGCCTGCCGCCGTTCCTCGGCGGCGGCGAGATGATCCGTGAAGTGACCGAGGAAACCGTCACCTATGGCGAGCCGCCGCACAAGTTCGAGGCGGGCACCCCGGCGATCGTCCCGGCCGTGGGGCTCGGGGCTGCGATCGATTATGTGCAGGCGCTCGGGCACGAGAATATCGCAGCCCACGAGAAGATGTTGCTCGATTACGCGACCGAGAAGCTTTCCCGCATCAACAGCTTGAAGTTCTACGGCAACGCGAAGCAGAAGGGCGCGATCATCTCCTTCGAGATGGCCAAGGCCCATCCGCACGACGTCGCGACCGTGATCGACCGGCAGGGCGTCGCGGTCCGGGCGGGAACGCATTGCGCGATTCCCTTGCTCAAGCGCTATGGCTGTACGGCGACCTGCCGGGCTTCCTTCGCGCTCTACAACACGAAGGAAGAAATCGATGCGCTGGCTGAAGCTCTTCTAAAAGCGCAGGACATGTTCGCGTAAAGGCGGGTTCGCATAACCGCCGCTTTTTGGTGTAGAAACAGGATCATGAGCGAAGAAGCAAAGCCGGCCGAGGCGATCCCGAATGCCCCCGCGATCCAGTCGGCGATTCCGCCGGAGGAACTGGCGCGGCTGACCGACGACATCGTCGCCTCGCTGAAGACGGTTTACGACCCGGAAATCCCCGTCGACATTTACGAGCTCGGCCTGATCTACAAGGTCGATATCGCGGACGACCGTACGGTGGCCGTGGATATGACGCTGACTTCGCCAAACTGCCCGGCCGCGGTCGAGCTGCCCGGCATGGTCGAAAATGCAGTGTCGTCAGTGCAGGGCGTGGGGCCGGTCAAGGTGCAGGTCGTGTTCGACCCACCCTGGGACCAGAGCCGGATGTCCGAGGATGCCAGGGTTGCGCTGAACCTGTGGTGACCCCACATGATAGACCGCTAGAATAGGGCTGCTAGAATCGTCCCATGAACGCACCCCGTCCCAGACCTGCCGTCATGACCGTGACCGAAGCCGCCGCCGCGCGGGTTCGGGAACTGATCGCGCGTGCGGACAAGCCCGTCGCTGGCGTGCGCGTCGGCGTCAAGAACGGCGGCTGCGCGGGCATGGCCTACACCATGGAT
>JAEZFA010000147.1 GCA_023417665.1 Pseudomonadota bacterium
CAACCGCGCGATAGCTCGTCCACTTGGGCTGCGCCTCCGCAGCCGCCGCAAAGGTGCAGGCAGCAAGCAGCATGGCGGCAAATCGGCTTGCGATCACGACCCCATCCCCCCGGTCATGGCCGCCAGACTAGCACGATGGAAACGAGAACGAAGCGTGCGGCGTTATACGCCGCGCAGCATGACCCCGATCATCAGCACCGCCCAGGCGCCGGTCATGAATGCAAAGCGGTAAAGCCCCACGAAGGGGATCGGCACGATCAGGCTGACAAGGGCGAGTACGGCCAGCAGCACGGACAGGACGAACATGATGGTGGTCGGCGCGGTCAGGCGCATAGCTGGCTCCGATGCATGCATGGACCCGTTGCAGCGGGATTCGCGTTCAGTCTAGCTTCGCAGTCCGGCCGGCGCGACCCCGCGCCCGGCTTTTTCAGGTTTCCGCCATGACCCTTTCCCCCGCGATCTCGCCGATCCTGCTCCTGTTCGTCTCCAACATCTTCATGACCTTCGCCTGGTACGGGCACCTGAAATACAAGGCGTCGCCGCTCATCGTCGTAATCATCGCAAGCTGGGGGATCGCCTTCATCGAATACTGTTTTGCCGTGCCCGCAAACCGGATCGGCCACGAAGTCTATTCGGCGGCGGAACTGAAAACCATGCAGGAGATCATTACGCTCTTGGTCTTTGCGGCGTTCTCGGTGCTCTATCTCGGCGAGAAGATTTCCTGGAATCATCTGGTGGGTTTTGCGCTGATTGCGGGCGGCGCCTATTTCATCTTCCAGAAGTGGTGAGCGCGCGCGGGAACCCGTGCCTCGGTGCGGCGTTAGCGACGGCTACGCGGCCGCCGCCGCCGGACTTTCTTTATGACATCGTTACAGGCGCTCAATGCGCTGAACTTCTTCAAGGCCGATGTCCGTAACGGACTCGGTCCGTTTCTCGGCGTTTATCTGCAACAGCAGAACTGGTCGCCGGGGCAGATCGGTCTTGTCATGACGATCGGGGGTCTTGCGGGCATGGCCGCGACTACGCCGCTCGGCATGCTGGTCGACCGCGCGACGGCCAAGCTCGCGATCGTGATTGCGGCCGCCGTGATCGTGATTGCAGGGTCGGCACTGCTTTTCGTTTGGCCAACCTTCGCGGTGGTGACACTGAGCCAGATTGCAACGGGCGTTGCAGGGGCTGCGATCGGTCCCGCGATCGCCGGAATCACACTCGGTCTGGTCACGCAACGCGGCTTCGCGCATCAGCTCGGCCGCAACGAGGCGTTCAATCACGGTGGGAATGTTTTTGCGGCGCTCGCCGCCGGTCTGCTCGGCTATCTGTTCGGTCTCGGCGCGGTCTTCGTGGTGATGGCCTCGATGGCCGTCGCGTCGATCGGCGTTGCCTCGGCGATCAGGGCGAGCGAGATCGACCACGCGGCAGCGCGGGGCGCCGTGAGCGAGGATGCGGGCGAGACAAAAGGATTTCGCGCCTTGTTCGAAACGCCGGCGCTCCTCATTCTCGGCGTTACCCTGCTTCTGTTTCATCTCGGCAATGCGGCGATGCTGCCGCTGCTTGGACAGTCGCTCGTCGCCGGCGGTGCGGGTGATGCGAGCGCCTATACCAGCGCCACGATCATTGTCGCGCAGGTCACGATGATCCCCATGGCGCTGCTTGCTGCGCGGATTGCCGAGCAAAGGGGGTACTGTATCGTATTCCTGATTGCGCTGTTCGCGTTGCCGCTGCGCGGCGCGATTGCCGCTTTCGTCACGGGTCCCGTGGGACTGGTTCCGGTGCAGGTGCTCGACGGGGTCGGCGCGGGAATGCTCGGGGTCGCGGTGCCGGGCATGGTCGCGCGTATTATCGCCGGCACCGGGCAGATCAAAGCCGGGCTTGGAGCCGTCATGACCTTGCAGGGCGTGGGCGCAGCGTTGAGCACGGTGGTCGGCGGCTATGCCGCGCAACTTTACGGCTATGAAGCCGCCTTCGGCGTGCTTGGCGCGATCGCCGGCTGCGCGCTGTTGATCTGGGTTTTTTCGCAGCCTTTCCTGCGCGAGGCCAGTACGCGGGTGAGTGCCTAGCTTATTTGGCCGGCGTCAGCCGCAGCACCTTGCCATTGCGCGCGTCGGTCAGAAGCCAGACCGAGCCGTCGGGCGCCTGCCGCACGTCGCGGATGCGATCGCCGTTCTTCTCCAAAAGCTTTTCTTCCTTCACCACTTTCTCGCCGTCGAGTTCGATCCGGTAGAGCGAGGTGAAAACCAGCGACCCGGTGAAGAGATTGCCTTTCCATGCGGGAAACAGGTCGCCGGTATAAAACATCGCACCCGAAGGGCCGATCGAAGGCGTCCACTGGTGGATAGGCTGCTCCATGCCTTCCTTGTGCGTGCTTTCATGAATCTTCGCGCCGGAATAGTCGACGCCAAATCCGATCACCGGCCAGCCGTAATTCTTTCCGGCTTCCGGCACGTTGATCTCGTCGCCGCCGCGGGGACCGTGCTCGGTGAGCCAGAGCTTGCCGCTTTGCGGATGCAGGGCTGCGCCCTGCACGTTGCGGTGACCCCATGACCAGATTTCGGGGCGGGCATTCTTGTCCTTCACGAAGGGATTGTCCGAAGGCACATTGCCGTCCGGCGTCACGCGGATGATCTTGCCGATGTGGTTGGAGAGATCCTGCGAGGGTGTCTTCAGGTTGCGCTCGCCGGTGGTGATGAAGAGATTGCCGTCGCGCGCGAATACCAGCCGCGATCCGAAATGAAATCCGCCGAGCCGCGCTGGTTCCTGCCGGAAGATGACCTTCACGTCTTCGAGCGACGCCTTGCCGTCCTTTTCAACGAGCCGCCCGCGCGCGACCGAGGTGCTCGAGCCGGCGGCACCGCGCGGCTCGGCAAAACTCAGGAACACGAGATTGTTCTTGGCGAAGTCCGGCGAGATCGCGACATCGAGCAGGCCGCCTTGCCCGACCGCCGCCACGTCCGGCACGCCGGCAACCGGGTCGGACAGCTTGTTGTCCTTGCCGATGATGCGCAGCCGGCCGGGACGCTCCGTCACCAGGGCGCGGCCATCGGGCAGGAAGGTCATGCCCCACGGATTTTGCAGTCCGCTTGCGATCGTCTCGACGCGGATTTCAGCCTTCTCGCTTTTGACGAGGACGGGCTCGGTTTGCGCTTGCGCCAGCGGCGCGGCGACGACGAATGAGAGGAAGAGGGGGGCGAGCTTTTTCATGCGGGAAACCTAGTCCCGCAACGTGGCAAGGCCAAGTTGGTTCGGAAAAACCGAAAAAGAAGATCTAACGGCGCGGGTCGCGACGGTTGTCGCGCTTGGAATGCACCGGCGCGACGTCGCGCAACGCAAGAATGGTCAAGACGCCCATCACCACGGCAATCACCGACAGGATGCCGATGGTCGTCAGCGAGCCGGTCGTGCTCTCTTCCATCATGATGAGATCGCTGCGGCTCGTGGCCATCGCGCTCGAAATTCCGGCGACGGCCAGAATGGCCACGGTGGAGAGAATGAGCGAGACCGTGAGCGCGAGCTGGGCGAGCGCCGTCCCGAGCGCGCGTTTGCGGCTCGCTTCGGTTACTCCGGTATGGTCCTCGTCGCGCATCATCGGTTTTGTCATTCGTACTTATCCCACACACCCGCGAACCGGTAAGGCCCTCAGCGAATGCCGGAACTCTAAGCAATATAGATGCCGAGTTCGGCCTGCCCACGACAGGATTGTAGTTCCCCTGCGGTCGCCCCGCGGCAAAATCATGGCAAAGCGGGACCTATAGCGGCAAGCCGTAAAGTTTCGGGAAAGATCGGGATGGTCCGGGGGTGCTACCCGGCCGGAGTCGGGGTTGCGCGCGGCGCAAGGCCGAACGACACGCTGGAATGAAGCGCGCCGATCGGAATATGCCCGTTCTGCGAGGAAACTCGCCCGAGCCAGCGCTGGATGGCAGGGAATGCGCCGAGGTCGAACTCGCCTTCCTGCGCGACATGGGTATGGGCGTAGAGCGCGATATCGGCCACCGTTTCCCGGTTGCCCACAAGAAAATCGTGGTCGGAGAGGTGCTGCTCCATCAGCGCCAGCGCCGCATAGCCGCGCTCCATCCACTGGTCGATTTCATGGGTGCGCAATTCGCGCCCCCCGCGCACAAAATGCAGCCAGAAGCGCGCTTCCGCGATCGCAGGCTCATGGCTGTGCTGTTCGAAGAACATCCAGCGCAGGGTTTCGGCATATTCGAAGCGGTCTTCCGGAAGCCATGGCGTGCCTTCCGCGAGATAGATCAGGATTGCATTCGATTCAGCGAGAATGCGGCCGTCATCGAGTTGCAGCGCGGGCAGGCGGCCTTCGGGATTGACGGCGAGATATTCGGGGGTGCGGTTCTCGCCCTTGAAGCGATCGATTTCGATCAGGTGATAGGGCTTGGTCATGCGCGCGAGCAGCATGCGCACCTTGTAGCTGTTGCCGGACGATTGCATCGAATAGAGCGTGAGCACGCGCGTAAGCCTCCGCCGCTAACCTGCCGCGGCGGATAGCATAGCAAATCGGGCACGAAGACGGCGTGACGCTTTACTGTGGCAGGGCGGCGGTATTGTCGCTTTTCTTCGGCACCAGAATCGTGAAACGGGTGCCGGCCGCGGTCGATTCGAATTCGAGCTGGCCGCTCAGTTGCAAAATCAGGCCGTTCACGAGCCGCATGCCGAGGCCGGCGGTCTTCTTCGGATCGAAGTCGATCGGAAGGCCGGGGCCGTCGTCCTGCACCGTGAGCCGCATGCCGCCTTCCGCCTGGACGAAGGACACGTTGACGGTCAGCGGGGTCGGCTTCTTCTCGCCGTGCTTGAAGGCGTTGGTGACGAGTTCGTTCACGATCAGGCCGAGCGGTATCACGGTTTCGGCGTTGAGCGTCGCCGCCGTCGTTTCAAGAATGAGACGCTTGCTGGAATCCGATCCGGCGCTCTCGGAAAGATCCGAAGTCAGCGCGCGGAGGTAATCGCCAAAATCCAGCGCGCGCAGTTCGCCGGTCTGGTAGAGCCGCTGATGGACATGGCCGACGGTGATGACGCGGCGGCTGGCCTCGAGAAACTGCTGGCGCACCAAAGGATCGAGGGTGGAGCGCGCCTGCAACTGCAGCATGCTTGAAATCAGCGCCAGCGAATTGCGAACGCGGTGATCGACCTCGCGGAGCAGAAAATTCTTCTGCTGGATTTCGCCTTCCTTCTCCTGCAGCGCGGTGCGCAACGCGATCTCGGTCACATCCTGCGCGGCGGTGGTGCGCTCGGCGTTGAACAGCCGCTGGCTCAGCGCGTTGATCTTGCGGCCGTGCCGGAGGATGACCTCGCCGATGGCGAAACCGAGCGAGGTCGCCATTTCGATGTCGGTGAGCGTCCAAGGCTCGGAACGGCCGGAGCGTTGTTCGGTCCAGCGCTCGAACGAGCGGCGCGGCAATACATGGCTGCCGGTCGCGTCCATTCCCTTTTCCGGATTGCCGGCCCAGGTCACGGTTTCGGTGATGCCGGGCCTGAACCAGAGAATGCGCGTGCGCTGTTCGTCGCGGAGCGGGACGATCAGGATGCCGCTTGCGATCCGGCCATAAGGCGCGAGGCTCGAATCCCACTCTGCGGCGTGGTCGGTCGCGATCACGCCGTCATGGTTCGAGATATTCCTGTTTCGAAGGAATCCGAGGATGACTTCCGCCGGCGGCGTTTCGCCAAGCTGGCGGACCTTGTCCTCGCGGACGATCGCGGCACCGCCTGCCGACAGGAGCGCCGGTAACCCCACCGGGCCGCCGGCGAGGGCGTCGGCGAAATCGTCGCGCACGGCCATCTGTTCGAGCAGCGAGGAGTAGATGCGCTGCTGATCGGCCCGCTGCGAACGGGCGCTGCGGTCCTCGAGATCGTTGAGCCGCATCGAATAGCTCTGCACGATGCCGCCGATGCCGGTCGCCGCCGCGGGCGGAACGCGATGCGCCTTGCGATGATGTCCGACGATCAATCCCCAGAGCTTGCCGCGCTTCATCACGGACGCGGACATCGCGCCATTGACGTTGATGTTGCGCTGATACTCCAGGTGTACCGGCGACTGCGCGCGAAGCCTTGCGCCGGATAAGTCCGGTACGGTCGCGGCACTCGCGGCAACGATGCGCGCGGGCGTCGCGTCGCGGTCGGCCATGAAGCGAAGCAGGTTCTCGGAATAAAGTTCGCGGGCCTGCCGCGGAATGTCGGAGGCGGGAAAGCGCAGACCGAGAAACGGCGGGTAAACGTCGCCGCGCATGGCTTCGGCGGTGGTGATGCCGTTCCAGTCTTCGTCAAAAGCGTAAATCAGCACGCGCTCATAGCCGCTGATTTCCTGAATGGCGTCGAGCGTGATGCGGTCGAGTTCTTCGATGCTGTCGGCGTCCCGAATGCGGGTGATCGCGCGCCCGGCGATGCGCGCGTGGCCGGCATCGGTCGCGGCAACGTCGCTGACGTCTTCCAGTTCGATGAACGTGATGCCGTCGCGCACATGCACCCAGCAGGCGCTTGGCACTTTCAGTGCAACCTGCGGCGCAAAGCAGACCGGATTGATCGAGGAAAGCACGCCCTGTTTTCCTTCGGCAACGATCGCGTCGAGCAACGCGCCGGGAAGAAATTCGCGTGCGCTGCGGCCAAGCACGGCCGCCGGATTGTCGCCAAGAAAGGCGGCGATGTTCTCGCTCGCCAGCGCGATCTCGTCGTTGTCGCCATTCAGTCCGAGCAGCGCGCCATGGGGTTGTATGCCCCCGGGCGTGCGAATAGGTTCGCGCTCGCAGAGGTCGCGGTCGAAGGCTTTGCCTTCCGCCTGTAACCTTACGATGGATTGGGCGTAATCTTTGCTGAAGTCTTCAGGTTCGGACAAATGACCTTCTCGTTGCCGGATATTGCTACCGACTTAGGTGCCGAACCCTCCCTGGAGACAGATGGGCACTCAATTATGGCGAAGCTTCGGCTCGAAACCTCCGAAGCGCACACCTCCATCGAGCGATCGCCGGCAATGCGCGCGATCTTCTCCGAGGACTACTCGCTCAAGAACTATCGTAGCCTGCTCCGGCGATTGTGGGAATTCTATTCCCCGCTGGAGCGTGAGGTTTTCGGAAAATTTCCGAAAGATTTGGCAACAGAACTTGAGTATCGGCGGAAAGCGCATTGTCTGGCTGCGGACCTGTGTGCGCTAGGCGACACAGCGCCGGTGTCGGAAGACTTGGCGCTGCCCGCTTTCACTTCGCCGGCCGAGCGCGCCGGCAGTCTTTATGTCACCGAGGGTGCGACGCTGGGCGGGCAACTGATCCGCAAGCGGCTCCACGATCACTTCGGTGATGCGATCGTTCCGGCGCTTTCCTTTTATTCCGGCTACGGCAAGCAGGCCGCAAAGGAGTGGCGCGCATTCGGCGCGTTGTTCGGCGGTTTGTTCGACCGTGCCGGAGCCTCGGTGCAGGATCACGTCGTGGCGGGCGCCAATGCCACCTTCAATGCGATGGAGCGTTGGCTGAACGATCCGCAATGGCTCGACGCAGCGGCAGGACAACCAGCGCGATAATTGCCGCAAGCCCAAGCGGCAGGAAAACGTGTTCGGCGATTGCCCGCGTCACGAGCGGCGCGATCCAGATGAAGGCAAGCGCGGATTTTTCATACGCGTTGAAACCGCAACGGATGCCATGCGCCGCGAGAAAGGCCATGGCGGGTGCCGCGATCATCAGGTCGTAGTCCAGAAGATAAGGCGTCGCGAACATGCTTGCCGCGATCAGGGTCGCGGCCTTGAGTGCGAAAGCGGCGTTGCTTCGCCACATCGACAACACGGCAAACGCGGCCGCGACAAAGGCAATGGCTTGCGCGGCATAGGCCCATTGCACCGAACCGCCGAAAAGGCGCATTGCGGCGAATACGCTCTGGATTTTATGAAAGCCGGTCTGTCCTTCCTCGAGCACGACTTCGCGGGTGAAGGTCATGCTCTGGAAAAACGCCGCCCAGGCGCCGGCGCCGAAGACGGCATAGCTTGCGAGACATAGCGCGAGCACGGTTGCGCCCGCACTCGCGAATGCGCGCCAATAGCCGCCCGCGGCAAGCGCAAGCGGAATAAGCACGCCGAATTGCGGCTTGTAGATCAGAAGACCAAACAGAACTCCCGCCGCCACAGGTTTGCGCTGGAGCAGCCAAAGGCCGCCGCCGATCAGGGCCGCGGTGAGAAAGCCGTTATGCCCATGCGTGAGGTTGATGAAGACGGCGGGGAAGGCGAGTGCGGGCAGCGAAACTTCAGGACGCGGCAGGATCGCGCGGATCGAAACGAAATAAAGTGCAAGCGTCGATGCCTGCCAGACGAAGAGCGCGCCGAGATAGGGAAGGGCGGCCAGTGCTGCGGCGAGGAAGAGGAAGATCGGCGGATAATGCCAGCCGTAAAAGGGCGTCTTCGCGCCGAAAATTTCCTGCTCCTTTTTATGCTGGAGCGGCGGATCGAACGGAGCTTCGGGCTTGCCTTCCAGCACATATTTCCCAGCGGCATAGACGTTAGAGAAATCGGTGCCGAGCGGGCGGCCCTGATAGTCGTTCAGGCCGTCGGAGGTCGCAAAAAGCGCGATGAGCGCGACCCCCATGAAGGCCAGCAGAATCAGCGAATAGGCGCGCAACCGCGCGCCCGTGAGCCAGGCGCCGGAGGCAATGGTGCCCGCAAGACCATTCATGGCAAATCCGCCTTTCAAACCGCAGCTTTCCTAGCCGGAGGAGGCTTAAGTTCCGGTTGCGGGAGCGGGACGCTTTGACTAGGTTCCGGCCCGCCGAAAAACCCGGCAATCCGGAGCATCAAAATGGCCTTCATCTCGGATGCGCTGTCGCGCATCAAGCCGTCGCCCACGATCGGAATTTCCAACGTCGCTCGCGAGATGAAAGCGGCCGGAAAAGACGTGATCGCGCTTTCCGCCGGCGAGCCGGATTTCGACACGCCGCAGCACATCAAGGATGCGGCGATCGCGGCGATCCAGCGCGGCGAGACGAAGTATACGGCGGTCGATGGCATTCCCGAACTCAAGGCCGCGATCTGCCGGAAGTTCGAGCGCGACAACGGCCTCAAGTACAAGCCCTCGCAGGTCACGGTCGGCACCGGCGGCAAGCAGGTCCTGTTCAACGCGCTGGTTGCGACCATCAATCCCGGCGACGAGGTCATCATCCCGGCGCCGTATTGGGTGAGCTATCCGGACATCGTGCAGTTCTGCGGCGGCACGCCGGTGCCGCTGCCGACCAAGGCCGAGTTCGGCTTCAAGGTGCAGGCCGAGGATCTCGAGAAGCTGATCACGCCGAAGACGAAGTGGTTCATCTTCAACTCGCCGTCGAACCCTTCGGGTGCCGCCTACACGCATGACGAATTGAAGAAGGTCACGGATGTTTTGAAGAAGCATCCGCAGGTGTGGGTGCTGACCGACGACATGTACGAGAAGCTCGTTTATGACGACTTCAAGTTCGCAACGCCCGCGCAGGTCGAGCCCGCGCTCTACGACCGCACGCTTACGCTCAACGGCGTGTCGAAAGCCTATTGCATGACCGGCTGGCGCATCGGTTACGCCGCGGGTCCCGAGCAACTCATCAAGGCGATGGGAACGCTGCAGTCGCAGTCGACCACCAACCCGTCGGCGATCTCGCAATGGGCGGCGGTGGCGGCACTCGACGGTCCGCAGGACTTCATCGAGAAGCATAATGTTTCCTTCAAGAGCCGCCGCGATCTCATCGTTTCGATGCTGAACCAGGCCAAGGGCATCAAGTGCCCGACGCCGGAAGGCGCGTTCTACGTCTATCCGTCCTGCGCGGGCGTGCTCGGCATGACCGCGCCTTCGGGCAAGAAGATCGAGAACGACGAGGACTTCGCAAAAGAGTTGCTCGCGACCGAAGGGGTCGCGGTGGTGCATGGCGCGGCATTCGGTTCGTCGCCGGCGTTCCGCATTTCCTATGCGACTTCCGAGAAAGAGCTCGAGGAAGCCGGCAAGCGCATCCAGCGCTTCTGCGGGAACCTGAAATAATCAGGCCGTAAACGGCGCCGAAAATAGAGCTCCCGCGGGGCATGGTCCCCCGCGGGAGTTTTTTTATTCGAGGCGCGCGTTGCACACAGGCTTGTGGACCGCCGCCGCAATTCCGCCGGGAAGATGGAACTTTTGCCAGGGGTCAGCGTTTCTGCACCGGCTTCGCCGTGCAAAGCTGAATGAAAGCCCGGTGTTACGGGGCTTACTTGAAAGGGAGCGTTCTCAATGAATCGTCGTCTGTTTGCGTTGGTGGCCGGGCTGGCCGCCATCTTTGCTGTTGTCGCGACGCCCGCGGATGCGCAGCCGCGCCGCGGCCACTATGAGCGCGTCGGCACGCTGGAGTGCAAGATCGCGCCGAATGTCAGCTTCATCGTTGGCTCGATCCGCACCGCCGGTTGCGTCTTCTATCCGGTCAACAGCCGCCGCGCGCACCGCTATCGCGCCGACATCGGCCGTATCGGTCTCGATCTCAATCTCTCCGCCGGTGGCACGCTGATCTGGGCAGTGCATGCACACAACCGCCGTCTCTATCGCGGCGATCTGCGTGGCACCTATACCGGCGCTTCGGGCAACATCGCGCTTGGCCTCGGGGTCGGCGGCAACATCCTGGTCGGCGGTTCACACAATACCGTCGCGCTGCAGCCGCTTTCCGGCGAAGGCAATGTCGGTGTCGGCCTCTCGCTCGGCGTAGGCCAGCTGCACCTACACTAATCGAAGAATTTTTCTTCGCCATTACGCGGTCCGGATATCCTCCGGGCCGCGTTTTGTTTTTTCGCTACGCTGCACCGCAAGACATCATCTGCTTGCGCTCGCACGCTTTCGCTGAAACGATGATTTCCCGGTCGTCCTCTCTCGGCCGGTTACCCGGTCAAGCCGGGCGAGCGGCGCTCGACACCACCGGGTCAGGGAGGTGTCGATGGCTGACAATAAAGGCCCTGCACGCAACGGCGCTGCCGGGGCAGGAAACAATCAGGACATAAGAGCAAAAGGCCCGCGCGCGATCGCGCTCGTGGGGCCTTTCCAATCCGGAAAGACCACGCTGCTCGAAGCCATTCTCGCCCGCACCGGCGCGATTGCGCGGGCGGGCAGCGTGGATGCGGGTACTTCGGTCGGCGATGCCGGCGCGGAGGCGCGGGCGCACAAGATGAGCGTCGAGCTCAACATCGCCTCGACGGAATTTCTGGGCGACACCTATCATTTCATCGATTGTCCGGGTTCGGTCGAGTTTGCGCACGACATGCGCGCGGCGATTCCCGCGGTGGATGCGGCAATCGTGGTATGCGAGGCCGATCCGAAAAAAATTCCGCAACTGCAACTCGTCATGCGCGAACTGGAGGCGCAGGGAATTCCGCGCTTTCTGTTCATCAACAAGATCGACAAGGCGGAGCGGCGCCTGCGCGAAACGCTGGCGCTCCTGCAGCCGGCGTCGCGCGTGCCGCTGGTGCTGCGGCAAATTCCGATCTGGAAGGACGGCATCGTCGCCGGTTTCGTCGATCTCGCGCTCGAGCGCGCCTTCGTCTATCGCGAGCACGCCGCAAGCGAAGTCGTCAGGCTGCAGGGAGAAGACGAGAATCGCGAAAAGGACGCCCGCTTCACGATGCTCGAGAAGCTTGCGGATCATGACGACGAACTGATGGAGCAGCTGCTCGAAGACATTCCGCCGCCGCGCGACCGTGTATTCGACGACCTGTCGAGAGAATTGCGCGACGGCGCGATCTGTCCGGTGATGATCGGCTCGGCGGCAAGGCAGAACGGTGTGCTCCGCCTGATGAAAGCCCTGCGGCACGAAGCGCCGCGCGTGGAAGATACTGCGGCGCGGCTGAAGTTCCGCGCGAAGGGCGACGGCATTGCCGAGGTCGTCAAAACGCTGCACACGAGCCACGGCGGCAAGCTTTCGATCGCGCGCGTGCTGGCGGGCGAGATCGGCGAAGGCGCGACCGTGACGGCTTCTTCAGGTGCCGCCGTGCGGGTCGCGGGCGTGTTTTCGATCAAGGGCTCCTCGATCGAGAAGCGCGATGCCGCGAAGGCGGGCGACCTTGCCGGCTTCGGCAAACTCGATCCGGTCGCGACCTGCGAGACGATCACGACCGGCAAAGCGCCGCTTTCGCTCGGGGCGGTGGTTGCCTATCCGCCGGTGCTTTCGCTCGCGATCGCTGCGGCGGAGCGCAAGGACGACGTGAAGCTCGGGCTCGCGCTCTCGAAGCTGGCGGATGAGGACCCGTCGCTCAACATCGCGCATAACGCCGATCTCGGCGAGATCGTGCTGTTCGGTCAGGGCGAAATGCATCTGCGGGTCGCGGTCGAGCGGCTGCGCAATCGTTTCGGCGTGAACGTGCATACGCATCCGCCGCGAGTCGGCTATCGCGAAACCATCCGCAAGCAGGCGACCCAACGCGGACGCCACAAGAAGCAGTCCGGCGGGCACGGGCAGTTCGGCGATGTCGTGCTCGACATACGCCCGTTGCCGCGCGGCGGCGGCTTCCAGTTCGGCGACACCATCAAGGGCGGCGTGGTGCCACAACAATATGTGCCGTCGGTGGAAACCGGCGTGCGCAGCTACCTGAAATGCGGGCCGCTCGGCTTTCCGGTGGTCGATGTCGCCGTGACGCTGACCGATGGCTCCTACCATTCGGTCGATTCATCCGACATGGCGTTCCAGATGGCCGGCCGTCTTGCGATGAGCGAGGCGCTGCCGAACTGCCAGCCGGTGTTGCTTGAACCGATCTTCGAAGTCGAGATTTCCTGCCCCAACGATGCGACCGCGAAGATCAACGCGATCCTGTCGCAGCGGCGCGGGCAGATTCTCGGCTTTGAGGCGCGGGACGGCTGGGACGGCTGGGATCTGGTGCGCGGCATGCTGCCGGAGTCCGCGATCGGCGACCTGATCGTGGAAGTGCGCTCGGCAACCGCCGGCGTCGGCGGGCTCACCTCGCGCTTCGATCATCTTGCCGAACTCACCGGCAAGCAGGCCGATCAGATCGTGACGGCGAGACGCGTTGCCGGGTGACGAAAATGAAAACGGCCGGGAGAAATTCCCGGCCGTTCTTGTTTATCAAGCGGCTTACGCTTACGCCGCGTTCGGATAATCCGTATAGCCG
>JAEZFA010000255.1 GCA_023417665.1 Pseudomonadota bacterium
CTCTCATCCTGCGCCGGATGCCTGCCTTGTCCGTGCGGGCCCGCGTTTTCATCCTCGCCATCATCCCGGTGATCGGGCTCGGCATCATCGGGGTGTTCTTCGCGAACGGCGAGCGCAACGTCGCCGCCGCCTTCGATACCGTCCAGAATTCCAGCGATCTCGCCAACGCGACCCGCGAGTTCAACGGCGCCTTGTCGGCGATGCGTGTCGCGGTGAACGATTATGTCGCCGGGCAGGACCGCACCAAGAAGCAGGGCTTCTACGACCATCTCGGCATCGCGCTGGAGAATCTCGCGACCATCGAGAAATACGCCGAGAAGCGAGATGTAAAATCGCTCGCGCTGCTTCGGGGCTCGCTGACCACGCTTCGCTCCAATTTCGAATATCTCACCAAGGCCAAGACCGATCTCGGCTTCGAGGAAACGCAAGGCATCCGCGGACGCTTTGCGGAAGCGGCCGGCAAGGTCGAGCATCTGATAACCGGCGACGCCGCCAAAATGTCGGAGCTCGACTCGCTCCGCCTGCTTGCCGCGCTGTCGCAGTTGCGCCGCTACGAGATGGAATTCATGATCTCGAGCGATCTGTCGGCCACCTATAAAATCTACGGCGAACTCGCGACGCTGACCGGCTATCTGGAAAAGTCGGCGCTCTCGCATGCGCTGCAGGAAGACATCAAGGCGGCGATCCAGAAGTATCGCGACGAGTTCAGCGAGTGGATCTCGCAGATGCGCGTGGTGTCCACGCAGTCGACGGTGATCCAGAATTCGACCGTCGACATGCAGTCGTCGACCGACAACATCATCATGCACGCCAAGCAGGCGCAGGCGTCGGCCGCCAATGCGCTTTCAATGTCGCAGAATCGCACGCGCACGGTCATCATCAGCGTCGGCATCGCGGTGATCCTGCTCGGCCTCGCGTTGAACTGGCTGATCGGCATCAGCATCACGCGCCCCTTGCAGGGGCTGTCGGAGGCGATGCGCAAGCTCGCCGGCGGCGAAAGCGTTTCGGAAATTCCCGCGGTCAATTCGCGCGACGAGATCGGCGCGATGGCGCGGACCGTCGTGGTGTTCCGCGACAACCTGCGCGAGCGCAAGCGGCTTGAGGGCGAGCAGGCGGATGCGTCCGGCCAGCGCGAACGGCGCGTGCGGCTGGTCGAGGAACTGATCCGCAAGTTCGGCGACAGCGCAAGCTCCGGCCTCGGCGCGGTGCGGCAGGCGTCGCAGGCGCTGACGACCGCGGCGGACCGGCTCGAGATGACCGCGGGCAATGTCGATGCCGAAGCCGTGCGTGCCGGACAGGCGGCCGGTGCCGCCTCTTCCAACGTCGCGCAGGCTGCGGTCGCGACCGAACAGCTTTCGGTTTCGGTTTCCGAAGTCGCGCACCAGACCGCGACCTCGACCGAAGTGGCGAACCGTGCGGTTGCCGAGGCGCAGCGCTCGGTCGCGATCATGCGCAATCTCGGCGATGCCGCATCGCGCATCGGCGAAGTCGTGGGCCTCATTCAGTCGATTGCCGCGCAGACCAATCTGCTTGCGCTCAACGCCACCATCGAGGCGGCGCGTGCAGGCGATGCCGGTAAGGGCTTCGCGGTGGTCGCGCAGGAAGTGAAGTCGTTGGCCGCGCAGACCGCGCGCGCGACCGAAGACATCGCGCATCAGATCGGTTCGATCCAGGAAGCCTCCGGCGATGCCGCGACCGCGATCGACACGGTTTCGACCGTGATCGAGGAAATGTCGGCGATCGCCTCGTCCATCGCGTCGGCGATCGAGGAGCAGAATGCAGCCGTGGTTTCGATTGCCGAGAACGTCGGCCGCGCTTCCAGCGATGCCGATGCCGGCGCGGGTGCCATGAAATCGGTGCAGTCGGCGGCAGCCGGCGCGACCGCGACCGCAAGCGAGGTTGCGGGGCTTGCCGTCGCGCTCGGCGGCGAGGCCGAGAAACTCGATACCGCTATTCAGGATTTCCTCGGCGCCGTCCGCGCCGCCTGACGCAAATTCTCCGGCTCCGGCTTGCAATTGCGCATCCAAACCGCGATCTGAGGAAATATCTCCTCGGGAGCTTCCGTGCCAAAACCGCTGCGCATCGCGATCGACGCCTTCTGGCGCTTCAACGACGACGATGGCTGGGCCATTGCCAGTCACATTGCGCTCTCGGGCCTGATGGCGCTGTTTCCGTTCATGATCTTCGTGACGTCGCTGGCGGCGTTCTTCGGTTCCAAGGAACTCGCGGACAACACCGCGCAGATCCTGCTCGATACCTGGCCCAAGGAAGTCGCGGGGCCGATCGCGCGTGAAATTCACGACGTGCTGACGAATGTGCGTACCGACGCGCTGACGTTCGGCATCGCGCTTGCGATTTATTTTTCCTCGAGCGGCATCGAAAGCCTGCGCATCGGTCTGAACCGCGCTTACGACGTGGGCGAGCAGCGCTATTTCTGGTGGCTGCGGCTGGAATCGATCGCCTATGTGCTGGTTGGTGCTGCGGGGCTGCTCGCGCTTTCCTTTCTCGTGGTGCTGTGGCCGCTGATCTGGGCCGCGGCCGTCATGTATGTGCCGGCGCTGGAGCCGTTCCGCGGGGTCGCCGCTTTCGTGCGCTACACCACGGCGTCTGCCGTGCTCGTGATCGCACTCGTGGTCGTGCACATGTGGTTGCCCGCCGGCAAGCGGACGTTGAGCGAAGTCGCGCCCGGGGTGATCGTCACACTCGTGCTGTGGCTGATCGCGGGCGCGGCGTTCGGCTATTACCTCGGCCGCTTCTCCTACAACTACGTCACGACCTATGCGGGCCTTGCGTCGTTCATGGTGGCGCTGGTGTTTCTCTACACGAGCGCGTCGATCTTCATCTATGGTGGCGAATTGAATGCGGCGATCAAGGACACCTATTACGCGCCGGCTGTTCAGGACATACCGGAGAAAACCAAGCGCGGCAGAGACGCCGATTGATCCGGCGAGGGATCAGGGCTCCGTCGCACCGGCAAGCGGGTCGAAGCGGGCGGGCCAACTGTCCCTGACCCAGCGCAAAAGCGGAATCCCGACCGTGGCGACAAGCGCGCCGGCTGCGAGAAACGCCACAGCGCTCGAGACGATCGCCTGCATGCCGAACACGGCGGCCACCAGAAAATACGCGCCGACCCCGATGAAACCGAGCAGCACGATATAGACGGCGAGCCAGAGCAGGCAGACCAGCAGGGGCTTGCCGCTGACGAAATCAATCGAAGGGTTTTTGCGTGCCGCGCGTTGCAGGAATTCCGACGTAAAGGCCTGCATGGCTTGCGCGCGATCTTCTACCGGCGCTTTCGCATTCTCCATGTGCAGGCTCGTGAAGTTCATGCGGCGTCCGCGCTTGGGTGTCACCACGCAGCGCCAATGCGCAGGCAGGTGACGGCTCGGCCCGACGCGCACGATCCTGATGCGGCGGATTTCTTCATAAACGATCGCGCGAAGCGAACCGCCTTCATGGAGCGAGAGGCGGTTCGTCCGGGCAACAAACTCCCGCTCGCCACCCAGAAGCGACGCACGGTGACGATAGGAAGGCGGATTGGACAAGGCGGCGAGCGGCTAGCTGCCGGACGCCTCGATCACGTCGTCGAAGGTGCGCATGCCGGGGCGCTGCGCGTTGACGAGCACCGCCATGTTGCCGGGTTTGTGCTGGTTCTTCCACATCTTGGTGTGCGCGGCCGGAATTTCCTTCCAGGCCAGAACTTCCGACATGCAGGGATCGACGCGGCGGTCGAGCACGAACTGGTTCGCGGCGGCCGCCTGTTTCAGGTGCGCGAAATGCGAGCCCTGCACGCGCTTCTGGCGCATCCAGACATAACGCGCGTCGAAGGTGAGGTTGAAGCCCGTGGTGCCGGCGCAGAACACCACCATGCCGCCGCGCTTCACCACGAGGCAGGAAACCGGAAAGGTCTGCTCGCCGGGATGCTCGAAGACGATGTCGACGTCCTTCTTGCCGGTGATGTCCCAGATCGCCTTGCCGAACTTGCGGGCTTCCTTCACCCACTCGTTGTATTCGGGCGTGTTCACCGTGGGCATCTGGCCCCAGCATTTGAAATCTTTGCGGTTGATGACGCCCTTGGCGCCGAGGCCGAGAACGTAGTCGCGCTTGTCGTCGTCGGAGATGATCCCGATCGGATGCGCGCCGGAGGCGGCGGCAAGCTGGATGCCGAACACGCCGAGGCCGCCCGAGGCACCCCAGATCAATACGTTGTCGCCGGGCTTGATCGTGTGCGGCGCGTGGCCGAACAGCATGCGATAGGCCGTGGCAAGCGTGAGCGTGTAGCAGGCCGACTCTTCCCAGGTCAGATGCTGCGGACGCGCCATCAGCTGGCGCGACTGCACGCGGCAGAACTGCGCGAACGAGCCGTCCGGCGTTTCGTAGCCCCAGATGCGCTGCGAGGGCGAGAACATCGGATCGCCGCCGTTGCACTCCTCGTCGTCGCCGTCGTCCTGATTGCAATGGACGATGACTTCGTCGCCGACCTTCCAGCGCTTCACTTTCGCGCCGACCGCCCAGACGATGCCGGAGGCATCCGAGCCCGCGACATGGAACGGCTGCTTGTGCACGTCGAAGGGCGAGATCGGCAGGCCGAGCCCGGCCCACACGCCGTTGTAGTTGACGCCCGCCGCCATCACGAGGACCAGGACCTCGTCTTCGCCGATCGCATGGGTCGGCACGACCTCGAGCTGCATGGACTGCTCGGGCGGTCCGTGCCGGTCGCGGCGGATCACCCAGGCGTACATGTTCTTCGGCACATGGCCGAGCGGTGGGATCTCGCCGACCTCGTAAAGGTCCTTCTTGGGCTGGTTGGCCGTCGGATGCTCACGCACCGGGAAGGCGACAACGGACATTGGAATTACTCCTCTCGCGGTGCGGCGAAGGTATTGCTGCGACCGCGAGAGTGCAACGCACAAATTACAATAGGTTGCAAAAAGTCATGGGCAAAAACAATAAAATTACCCTCACCCTGCGGAAGACACACGTTGCACCTCTCAATTGGCAGGCGCACCCTCACCCAGGTAAACGCTCGTTTACCTGCAAGCGGCCCGAGCCCGGGAGGAATGAATGAAGCTCATGTGGTTCCACCTGATGCCGTACACGGAGCTTCCCGACGACTTCAACAAGAAGCATCCCTCGGTGTGGGTCGACATCCACTCGTCGCTGTTCGACCCACGCCGAGCGCATCACATGTACAACGACTTCATGGACGAGCTCGAATACGCCGCCGAGGTGGGCTTCGACGCCGTCTGCGTGAACGAGCATCATTCCAACGGCTACGGGCTCATGCCCTCGCCCAATCTGATCGCGAGCTCGCTGGCCCGCCGCACGACCGACACCGCGCTCTGCGTCATGGGCAACTCGCTGGCGCTCTACAATCCGCCGACGCGCGTCGCCGAAGAGTTCGCGATGATCGACTGCATCTCGGGCGGCCGTCTGATCGCGGGCTTCCCGGTCGGCTCACCGATGGACACCTGCTACGCCTACGGCCAGAACCCGAGCCTGCTGCGCGAGCGCTACTACGAGGCGCATGACCTCGTGAAGAAGGCATGGACCGAGAAGGAGACCTTCGCCTTCTCCGGCCGCTACAACCAGCAGCGCTACGTCAACATCTGGCCGCGGCCGATCCAGAACGATCCGCATCCGCCGATCTGGAT
>JAEZFA010000275.1 GCA_023417665.1 Pseudomonadota bacterium
GACGCTTCATCACGCTCCTCATGCAGCGGTTGCCGAACGGCTGCAGGCGCTGGATGTCGGAGGCGGCGAGGCGTTCTGGCTCGCCGTCCGCGGCAACCTTGCACGGCTCAGCGATGCAGGAGAATGGTGGAAGGTTGTTTCGTCGCCGCTTGCCCCCGAAATTGCGGACAAGGACCGCGCGTTTCTTTCACTTGCCGAAGCGCTCCTGCCGGCAGAGCCATGGAGCGAGAAAATCTGGGAGGAGTGGCTCGCGGCCATCAAGCCCGCGGCCAAGCGGAAAGGGCGTGAACTCTTTCATCCGCTGCGAATGGCGCTTACCGGCCGCGAAAACGGCCCCGAACTCAAAGCGCTATTGCCGCTGATCGGCAGGGCGCGAGCGGCAGCGAGGCTGAAAGGCGAAACCGCCTGAGCGCTAGCGGGCGACCGGATAGAATTGCGGGCCGACCACGCGCACCTTGCGCTTGCCGTCAGGGGCGGTCTGCGCGGTTGGCGGCGTCGGAACCGGCGGCTCGAACGGCGAGGTGCTCGGCGCGTTCTTCTGCTGCGGCTGCGCGAGCGGGCCGATCTTCGGCTGCGAGAGCTGCTTCGCGCGCTGCTCGGTGACGATGATGTCGCCGCGCTGAATGGTTTGATCCTGCCCGAGTGCTTCGGCCCAGCTCTGGCCCGGGCCGCGGCAGGAACAGTTCGCGTTATATTCGGTGCGGTATTTGAAGGCGTTCGGCATCGAGGAATAAAGCTGCCCCGACAGCGAAACCGCCTGCTGAATGTCCTGCCCGGGGTTGTTGTAGGTGTAGAGCGATACTTCCGCCGCCGGGCACTGGCGCTTGCAGAGTGCCTCATCCTCGGCAAAGCGCGACTGCACGGTCGCGAAGCTGATCGGGAAGAAAGCGCCGTCGCACATGCGTACGCAGACGGTGCGGAAGCCGGCGCCTTCGGGCATGGCGTTCGGATTGACGTCCGGACTCTCGTCGTTGCTGCCGAACAGCTGCTCGAGGAATCCGCGCGGGCGCGCGGGCGGCAGCGCCACGTTGCGATATTGCGGCCCGCAATTGTTCTGGCCCAGCGAAATCAGAAGCTGGCGGCGTTGCAGATCGCGCGTGTAATTCGCATCCGAGTTGCCGCCGCGAATCTGCGACAGTTCCTGCTGCATGCGGTCGAGATTGGCGCGCATACGGTCGATCTGCGGTTCAAGCGTATTGCACTGTTCCGGCCGCTGACTGCCGCCGAAGATGAAGAACCCGCGCCGTTCGCAGCCGAGCCGCCGCGCGGTGTTCATCGCGTTGTCGAGTTCCTGCCGCTGCTTGACGATTGCGTCTTCGTAGCGGGTAACCTGTTCGTTGCTCGCGCCGGTGGGGTTTCGGCCGAGATTCGCCAGCGCCGCTTCCAGCCGCTGGCAGGTCGGGTTCGTATTCTGTGTCTGCGTATAAGGCTGGGGCTGCTGATAGGTGGGCGGCGGCGGCGCGTTCGGGACGTTCGCCGGCGGCAAGGGTTGCGCCACAGCCGTGCCCGCGAGGGCAACCGCAGCCGCAACAGCAAAGCCAAAACGCCGCTCGAAATTCATGAATCGGTCCGCCTTTACCGAGGATTCGCCCCAGAACACAGAATAACGTGACCGAATGATGGTGACGAGGGCCGGGCTATTCGGCGTCGGGCTGGGCCGCGGGGGCGGCGGCGGCAAAAGCCGGGTGCTGCCGGCAGGCTTCATCGGCGGCCACGATTTTCGGGAACTTCGCCATATCGACCTGATAGCGCCGCGCGTTGAAGACCTGCGGCACCAGGCTGATATCGGCAAGCGTCGGCTCGGCGCCGAAACAATAGGGGGCGGGTGAAATCATCTTTTCCACCGCGTTGAAGCCGTCCTCGATCCAGTGCCGCGTCCAGGCATCCACGGTTTCCAGATCGAGGTTCAGCTTCTTCAGCAGGTAGTTGCGCGGCCCGGTATTGCCGAGCGGATGCACGTCCATCGCGATGACGTGCGCGGCCGCGCGTACGCGCGCACGCGCGATCGGATCGGACGGCAGAAACGGCGGCGCGGGATGCGTCTCGTCGAGCCAGTCGATGATGGCGAGCGACTGGATCAATAGGTCCCCGTCATCCGTCGTCAGCGCCGGCACGCGTGTCTGCGGATTGATCGAGAGGAAAGGAGCCTGCTTGTGTTCGCCTTTCACCAGATGGATCGCGATCGTCTGGTAGGAGAGCCCCTTCAGCGCCAGCGCAATGCGTACGCGATAGCTCGCGGATGAACGGAAATAAGAATAGAGCTGCATGACGGTGGCGCCTTCAGTTTCCGTGGCTCTTGCGTTTGCGCATCGCTTCCGCGACTTCGCGGTCGGCCGGGCGAGGGGATGGCGACAATGCCGCCATCACGCCTTCCTGATCGGACGCGGTGCGGTTCTGGCTCAGCTTGACCTTGCCTTCGATGGATTCGATGTGAAGCCGCACCCCGACGATGCCCCTGATCTGGCGGGCAATGAAATCTTCCGGCGCGTCCGAAACGTCCCACGGCTTTTCGAACCGCGCTTCGAAGCGGCGCGTCAGCAGTTCGACCTGCTCGCGCAAGGCGTCCGCATCCTCGAAAATTTCAAGGCGCCCGGTCGCGATCACCATCGAGTAATTCCAGGTCGGCACGACCTTGCCGTGTTCCTGCTTCGAGGCGTACCAGCGGGGCGAGACATAGGCGTCGGCACCCATGAACATCGCAAGCGCGGGTTTCGCGAGATCGCTTTCGCGCCATTGCGGATTGCCGCGCGCAAGATGCCCGGCGATGACGCCGTAGGGCGGCACGTTCCGATCGTAGAGGATCGGGAGGTTGCTCACGATCGGTCCGTTCGGCCCGACCGAGACGAGTGTCGTCAGCCCAGAACCTTCGATCTGCGCTTGCAGGGCGGGGATGTCCGTTTCGCGGAATGCGGGCGGATTGTAGAGCATGACTAGTCCGGCAGTTCCGCGCCGGTATCCGCGAGCGCGGCGGCGCGGGCCGTTACCGTGTCGAGCACGCGCTCGAAGGCGGCGCGGTCTTCCGCGGAGACTTCGCCGAACATGCGCTGCGAAAGCGCCTGCGCCGCCGGCGCGATCGATTCATAAACTTCAAGGCCGATCGGGCTGAGCGACAGGAATGCCTCGCGCTTGTCGTCGCGGTTCGCGCGTTTGGCCAGCATCTTCTTGCGCGTCAGTGTCGCGACCGCGCGCGAGACCTTGGTCTTGTGCATGTGGCTGCGCGCGCCGATCTGCTTTGCGGTCATGGTGCCGAATTCACCGAGCTGCGCAATGACCCGCCATTCGGCGATACCGATGCCGTATTTGGTCGCGTAGGTCCGCGCGGTCGCCTGGCTGACGAGGCTTGCCGCTACCACCAGCCGGTAGGGCAGGAAGCTTTCGAGCCGAAGCACAAAACCTTCCGTGTTTGACATTGGTTTCATTTGTAACTACTTTGCACGAAACATGCGCGCAGACAATGTTGCGTGGGACAATAATCGAAACAGTCTCGCGAGCAATCGCGAAGGGAGAACGCCATGGCGAGTGACCGCAGAAGCGCACCCGTTGAAGCCCGTAAGCCCGTTCCCGAAATCGAAAGCGCGATCATGCCCGGTTACATGTCGGGCTTCGGCAACAGCTTCGAGACCGAAGCGCTGCCGGGCGCGTTGCCGATCGGCCGGAATTCGCCGCAGAAGGTGAATTACGGGCTTTATGCCGAGCAGTTGTCGGGTTCGCCTTTCACGGCGCCGCAGGCAACCAACCAGCGCTCCTGGCTCTATCGCATCCGTCCCGGTGTGAAGCACACCGCGCGCTTCCAGCGCATCGACCGTGGCTTCATCCGTACCGCGCCTGAGCGCGACGACACTGAAATGCCGATCGGCCAGCTGCGCTGGTCGCCGATGGAAATGCCGAAGGAGAAAACCACCTTCGTCAACGGTCTTCGCACCGTCACGGTCGCCGGCGACTGCGAGTCGATGAACGGCATGGCCGCGCACATGCTCTTCGTGACCGCCGACATGGAGCGCGAGCATTTCTTCAATGCCGACGGCGAGTTCCTGATCGTGGCGCAGGAAAATTCGCTGCGCTTCCGCACTGAGTTCGGCCTGATCGACATCGGCCCCGGCGAAATCTGCATCATTCCGCGCGGCGTGATCTTCCGGGTCGAAATGCTGAACGGTCCGGCACGCGCTTACGTTTGCGAAAACTATGGAGGGGCTTTCACGCTGCCGGATCGCGGACCGATCGGCGCGAACTGTCTTGCCAATCCGCGCGACTTCCATACGCCGGTGGCAGCCTATGAAGACGTCGAAGGCAAGCACACGCTCTATGTGAAGTGGGGCGGGGAGATGTACCGCACCGAGACCGGCCACTCGCCGCTCGATGTCGCGGCGTGGCACGGCAATTATTATCCCTACAAGTACGATCTCCGGCACTTCTCGCCGGTCGGCGCGATCCTGTTCGATCATCCCGATCCGTCGATCTTCACGGTGATGACGTCGCCCTCCGAAACGCCGGGCACTGCGAACATTGATTTCGTGATCTTCCCGGAACGCTGGGGAGTCGCGGAAAACACGTTCCGTCCGCCCTGGTATCACCGCAACATCATGTCGGAGTTCATGGGCAACGTGTACGGCGTCTATGATGCCAAGCCTGAAGGCTTCACGCCGGGTGGCATCAGCCTCCACAACACCATGTTGCCGCACGGACCGGACGTCGATGCCTTCGAGCATGCGAGCAATGTCGAGCTGAAGCCGGTAAAACTCACCAATACGCTCGCCTTCATGTTCGAGACGCGTTTCCGTCAGCGCGTGACGAAATTCGCGGCCGAGTCTCCGGCATTGCAGGACGACTACATCGACTGCTGGACGGGATTGAAGAAGCACTTCGATCCGAACCGCCGCGAGCCCAAGTAAACGGAAATAGGCAATGAAGCTCGCATCTCTGAAAGAAGGCCGCGACGGGCGGCTGGTGGTCGTGTCGCGCGACCTGCAATATTTTACCGACGCCACCGCAAGCCTGCAGGTGGCGATCGAGCATTGGGACGAGGCCGAGCAGGAGCTTCGCGAAATCGCGGATGCGCTCGAAGCCGGCACGGTCGAACGCTATCCGTTCGAACCTGCCGATTGCGCGGCACCGCTGCCGCGCAGCTACGGCTGGGCCGACGGTTCGGCCTACGTCAATCATGTCGATCTCGTGCGCAAGGCGCGCAACGCCGAACTGCCGCAAAGTTTCTGGACCGACGCATTGATATATCGCGGCGGCTCCGATCGCTTTCTCGGTCCGCGGGAGCCCTCGAAACTTGCCGACGAAGCGTGGGGTATTGATCTCGAAGCCGAGGTGGCGGTCGTCGTCAACGACGTGGCGATGGGAATTTCCGCCGCCGAAGCGCGGAAGAAAATCCTGCTTGTCATGCTCGTGAACGACGTGAGCCTGCGCAATCTTATCCCGAGCGAACTCGCGAAAGGCTTCGGTTTTTTCCAGTCGAAAGCGCCGACCGCGTTCTCTCCGGTGGCAGTGACGCCCGACGAACTGGGTGACGCCTGGGATGGCGGCACGCTCAACCTGCCGCTGCTCTCTTATGTGAACGGCACGCTGTTCGGGAAACCGAACGCCAGAACCGACATGACTTTCGATTTCGGCAAGCTGATCGCGCATGCCGCGCGCACGAGACCCTTGTCCGCCGGCATGATCATCGGCTCCGGCACGGTGTCGAACAGGGATGCCGATGGCGGCCCGGGGCGGCGCGTGGAGGACGGCGGCGTCGGCTACTCCTGCATCGCTGAAGTCCGTGCGGTCGAAACCATTCGCAGCGGCAAGCCGAAGACGCCGTTTCTCTCGTTCGGCGATCGCGTAAAGATCGAAATGCTCGACGCTGCAGGAAACTCGATCTTCGGCGCAATCGATCACAAAATGGAAAAGGCGTAATGGCAAGCTTCGCTTCGACTGGAGATCTCTCGGAAAAGAAAGTCACTTTTGAAGAGATCGGCCGCGATCTCTACGCCTTCACCGCCGAAGGCGATCCGAACTCGGGCATCATTGTCGGCGACGACGGCGTGATGGTGATCGACGCGCAGGCGACGCCGGTAATGGCGAAAGACGTCATCGAGCGCGTGAAGAAGGTCACCGACAAGCCGATCACGCATGTTCTGCTCACGCATTATCACGCGGTCCGCGTGCTTGGCGCATCTGCGTACAACGCAAAAGCCATACTCGCCTCCGATGCGACCCGCGACCTCATCGTCGAGCGCGGCAAGCAGGATATGGATTCGGAGATCGGCCGTTTCCCGCGCCTGTTTCGAGCGGAGGAGTCCATTCCGGGGCTTACCTGGCCGACCATCACCTTTGCGCGCGATCTCACGGTCTGGCTCGGAAAACGCGAAGTGCGCATCCGTCACCTCGGCCGCGGGCACACCGCGGGCGATGTGGTCGCTTATGTGCCCGACGCCAATGTCGTGTTCTCCGGCGATCTCGTCGAATATCACTCGGCCTGTTACTGCGGCGACGCACACCTCAAGGACTGGCCGGAGACGCTGAAGCGTCTTGGCGAATTCAAGGCCAATGCGCTGGTGCCGGGCCGCGGCGCCGCGCTCGCAACGCCCGACAAGGTCCGCGACGGCATCGAAGGCACGCGGGATTTTCTGTCGGCGCTCTATGATTCCGCAAAGGCGGGCGTGGCCAAGGGC
>JAEZFA010000338.1 GCA_023417665.1 Pseudomonadota bacterium
TCAACAATCAGGGCTCGTAACGCGTAAGCCGCGTTTTAACCCATAAAACAATGGCATGCGGGAGCCGCCCCCGGCTCCCGCATCACCGCCAGATGAAAACTGAAACACCTCTTTCGCAGTCAAACCAGCGGCCTGAAGGGACGGACATGGTTGAGTTGACTTTTGATCCGGCCGAAGTGCGCTCCGACGAGAAGCCGCGCGACCCGCGCAGATCCGCGCTCGGCCGTCTGATCCTGACCGATCGCTTCTTCAAATACCTGACGGCCGCATCGGCGCTGCTCGTGCTTGCGCTTCTGTTCGGCGTCATTCTCACGCTGATCGAGGGATCGCTGCCTGCGCTCAATCATTTCGGCTTGAGCTTTCTCTGGACCGAAGACTGGAACCCGGTGAAGGAGCGCTTTGGCGCGCTCGCGCCGATCTACGGCACGGTCGCCACTTCCATCATTGCCATGCTGGTCGCGGTTCCCGTCGGCCTCGGCATCGCGATCTTCCTCACCGAGCTTTGCCCGCAGTCCCTGCGCCGCCCGATCGGCATCGCCATCGAACTGCTCGCCGGCATCCCGTCGATCATTTACGGCATCTGGGGCCTGTTCATTTTCGCGCCCTTCCTGCAGCGCCATGTGCAGCCGTTCCTGATCGACACGCTCGGCAACGTGCCGGGCCTCGGCTGGCTGTTTGCGGGGCCGCCTTACGGCATCGGCATTCTCACCGCCGGTCTCATTCTCGGCATCATGGTGCTGCCCTTCATCGCCTCGATCACGCGCGATGTATTCGAAACCGTGCCGCCGGTCCTGAAAGAATCGGCCTACGGCCTTGGCGCCACGACCTGGGAAGTGGTCTGGAAAATCGTTTTGCCTTACACGCGTGCCGGCGTGATCGGCGGCGTGATGCTCGCGCTCGGCCGCGCGCTCGGCGAAACCATGGCGGTCACCTTCGTCATCGGTAACGCGCACCGCATCAGCGCCTCGATCCTGCAGCCCGGCACCACGATCTCGGCGAGCATCGCCAACGAATTCGTCGAAGCGCTCGCGGAATTGCACACCTCTTCGCTGACGGCATTGGGTCTCATTCTCTTCGTGATCACCTTCTTCGTGCTGGCGGCAGCGCGCCTGCTGCTTGCGACCCTCAACAAGCGGGCGGGAGGCTGACGATGAACAACGCACTTTATCAGCGCCGCCGGCTGCGCAGCCGCTTCCACATGACGATGTCGGTGCTGACCGCGCTGTTCGGCATGTTCTGGCTTGTACTCATTCTTGCAATGCTGCTCTACAAGGGCATCGACGGCCTCAATCTTGCGGTCTTCACCCAGATGACGCCGCCGCCGGGTTCGAGCGGCGGTCTTCTGAACGCGATCGTCGGCAGTCTGATCCTGACGGTGCTGGGTGTTGCGATCGGCACCCCGCTTGCGATCCTCGCCGGCACCTACATGGCCGAATATGGCCGCTACTCGAAGCTGACCAACGTCATCCGCTTCATCAACGACATCCTGCTTTCCGCGCCTTCCATTGTCGTCGGCCTGTTCGTCTACGGCATCATGGTGCGGCCCATGGGCTACTTTTCCGGTCTCGCCGGCGCGGTCGCGCTCGCGATTCTGGTGCTGCCGGTGGTGGTCCGCACGACCGAAGACATGCTGCTGCTCGTGCCGAACCAGATGCGGGAAGCCGCTGCCGCCCTTGGCGCGCCGCGCTGGACCGTCATTCGCCACGTCGCCTACAAGGCCGCGCAGACCGGCATCGTCACCGGCGTTCTGCTCGCGGTGGCGCGCATCTCCGGCGAAACCGCGCCGCTTCTGTTTACTGCGCTCAACAACCAGTTCTGGAGCACGAACATTCTCGCGCCGATGCCGAGTCTGCCGGTCGTGATCTTCCAGTTCGCACTTTCACCCTACGAAGACTGGCAGCGTCTGGCCTGGACCGGCGCGCTGCTGATTACCGTCGCCGTACTCACGCTGAGCATCGCCGCCCGCATGCTCGCCTCCAAGAGGTCTGTCTAATGGCAAATTTCGCAGTTCACGCCGCAGCGGATTCGCTTCTCAACGCGAAGCCGAAAATGAACATCAACAATCTCTCGTTCTTCTACGGGGATTCCAAGGCGCTGAAAGATATTTCTCTGCCGCTTTACGACCGGCGCGTAACGGCGCTGATTGGCCCGTCCGGCTGCGGCAAGTCCACGCTTCTGCGTATTCTGAACCGGATTTACGAGCTTTATCCGGGCCAGCGCGCCGAAGGCGAGGTCACGCTCGACGGCCAGAACATTCTCGATCCGAAGCTGGACGCGAACCTGCTTCGCTCGCGCGTCGGCATGGTGTTCCAGAAGCCGACCCCGTTTCCGATGACGATCTATGACAACATCGCCTTCGGCGTGCGGCTTTACATGAAGCCGTCCCGCGCGCAGATGGACGAGATCGTCGAATCTTCGCTCAAGCGCACTGCGCTGTGGGGGGAGGTGAAGGATCGCCTGCACACCTCCGCGCTCGGTCTTTCCGGGGGACAGCAGCAGCGCCTCTGCATCGCCCGTACCATTGCGATCCAGCCGGAAGTGGTGCTGTTCGACGAGCCGACTTCCGCGCTCGACCCGATCTCGACCGCGAAGATCGAGGACCTGATCGACGAATTGAAGCGCGACTTCACCATCGTCATCGTGACTCACAACATGCAGCAGGCCGCGCGCGTCGCCGACCAGACCGCCTTCATGTATCTCGGCGATCTGATCGAAGCGGGCCCCACCACCGCGATGTTCTCCACGCCGAAGGACAATCGCACGCTCGACTACATCACGGGCCGCTTCGGCTAGGCGCCGCGCAGGAGATCAACATGGCAAGCCATATCGTCACCGCTTTCGAGAACGAGCTTCGCGACATCAACCGCAAGGTTGCCGAGATGGGCGGCCTTGCCGAGAAGTCGGTCGTGGATTCCATCGATGCACTGATCAAGCGCGACACCATCCTTGCGCAACGCGTGATCGCGGCCGACACCCGGCTGGACCAGTTGCAGCGGGAAATCGAGAACGACGCGATCATTCTGATCGCCAAGCGCCAGCCGATGGCCGTCGATCTGCGCGAAGTCGTTTCCGCGATCCGCATCTGCAACGACCTCGAGCGGGTCGGCGATCTCTCGAAAAACACCGCCAAGCGCGTGCTGGCGCTCAAGGGCGAATATCAGGCCCCCGCGCTGCTGCGCGGCGTCGAGCACATGAGCGAGATCGTGCTCGAGCAGCTCAAGGAGGTGCTGGACGCCTTCGGTGCGCGCGATGCCGCCCGGGCCATGGCGGTCTGGAAGCGCGACGGCGCGGTCGACGATCTCTATACCTCGCTGTTCCGCGAACTGCTCACGTACATGATGGAAGATCCGCGCCAGATCACCATGTGCACGCATCTGCTGTTCGCCGCGAAGAACGTCGAGCGGATCGGCGATCACGCGACCAACATCGCGGAAACCGTGCATTATCTTGTAGTCGGCGAGCAGCTTGCCGACGAGCGGCCGAAGTCGGATGCCTCCAGCATGACGGCCGTGTCCTATCCCAAGGCCTGAACCTAACCGGGAACCGAGCGCATGAAGCCGAAAGTTCTGGTGGTCGAAGACGAAGAAGCACTCTCGGTGCTGCTTCGCTACAACCTCGAAAGCGAGGGCTACGACGTCGAGACGGTCGATCGCGGCGACGAAGCCGAGATCCGGCTGAAGGAAAACCTGCCGGACATCGTCGTGCTGGACTGGATGCTGCCGGGCCTTTCCGGAATCGAGCTGTGCCGCCGCTTGCGGGCGCGTGCGGAAACCGAGCGGTTGCCGGTCCTGATGCTGACGGCGCGCAGCGAGGAAGCCGAGCGGGTGCGCGGGCTCTCCACCGGCGCCGACGACTACATGGTGAAGCCGTTTTCGGTGCCTGAGTTCGTGGCGCGGGTGCGCGCACTCCTGCGCCGCGCCAGCCCCGAGCAGGTTTCGCAGCAGTTGCGGTCCGGCGACATCGAACTCGATCGCGAACGCAAGCGTGTGCATCGCGGCGAGCGCGAAGTGCATCTCGGGCCCACCGAGTTTCGCCTGCTGGAGTTCTTGATGATGTCGCCCGGCCGTGTGTTCACGCGCGAGCAGCTCCTGAACGCCGTTTGGGGCAGGGATGTCTATATCGACGAGCGCACGGTGGACGTTCACATCGGCCGGCTTCGCAAGACACTGACCCGCGGCAAGGAAGCGGACCCGATCCGCACCGTGCGCGGCTCCGGCT
>JAEZFA010000006.1 GCA_023417665.1 Pseudomonadota bacterium
CCGCCCGATTTCTTTTTGGGCCGCCCTCTGGACTCTATGCCCGTGCGGGCCACATAGCCTTACGGCGGAGGTTCGGATCCATGCTTCGTTTTCTGTTCGCGCTATTGCTGGCTGTCATATGGCTGCCTTCTGCGTCCTTGGCGCAGGAGCCGGACCTGATCTTCAAGAAATCGACCGTCTGGCGCGCGCTGACGCCGAACGACAAGCTCGCGACCTATGGGGTCGACGATCCTGCGGTGGAAGGCGTCGCCTGCCACTTCACGGTACCCGAGAAGGGCGGCCTGTCCGGCGCTTTCGGCGTTGCCGAGGAGCGTTCCGAGATATCGCTGTCCTGCCGCCAAGTCGCCCCGATTCGCTTCAAGACGAAGTTCGAGCAGGGCTCCGTTGTTCTGCGGGAGTCGCGTTCGCTGTTTTTCAAGCGCATGCAGATCGTCCGCGGCTGCGACGCCAAGCGAAATACGCTGGTCTATCTGGTTTATTCGGATCGGCCGATCGAAGGCAGTCCGGATAACTCCACGTCGAGCGTGCCGATCATGCCATGGGGCAGCAGCGATCAGATTCAGCGCTGCGCCGACTACCTGACAAAATAAAAAAGGGCGGCAGGAAGCCGCCCTCGAACCTTCAGAGTGCGCCGCGTCTAGCGCGAGCAGGTGATCGCGACCTTCTCCGGGCAGGGCTTGCCGCCGCAGTGGTTGCCGTTCACGCCGCCGGGCACCGAGCCCGTGATTTCAGTCGGGTCCATGCGGCCGAAGTCGATCACCGAGGCATACTGGTTTGCCTGGCACACGGCCGTGGCCATGGCCTTGCCGCACGACTCGCCGCGGATGAGGCAATTGTCGATGCCGTATCCGTCCGAACTGTCCAGAATGAAGGTTCGGGTCTCGCCTCTGGCGAGCGTGGCGGACGCCAGCAGGCAGGCGGCGAGCGCGAAAAAGCGAAGCGTCGTCATGATGGAAAAAGCCCGTATCCCCGGAGACTCGTGTCTCCGCGCCAAGATTGCGCCCGTAAGGTTGACGGTTCGTTAACGGGGAACCGGGACCGCAAGCGACGGGGTAAAGACGTGCTCCCGGAGCGTCAATTGTCCGAATGTCGCGCTTTCCAGCGCCTGCCGGCGGCATCGTCTGGCCGCTCCGCTATCGCCCTTGACGGCCCGCCCGCGCGCGAGCATGGTCCGCGCCATGTTGATGGCCCACAACGCTTTCTTCGGCATTTGCCGCGAGATTATTCGCACCTGACAACAGGCGCGGGCGGGGCCGTTTATTCTCTGGAAGCTGAGAGTCGAACGTCCGGTCCGCGGGACGGAGATGACTCATGGAGCTTCGGCTCTACAACACGCTGACCAAGGAGAAAGAGGTTTTCGCGCCTCTCGATCCCGCGCGCGGCGTTCGCATGTATGTCTGCGGGCCCACGGTCTATGACTTTGCCCATATCGGCAATGCGCGGCCGGTCATCGTGTTCGACGTGCTCTACCGCCTGCTTCGTCACCTCTATGGCGCGGGCAAGGTCAAGTATGTGCGCAACATCACGGACGTGGACGACAAGATCAACGCGCGCGCCGCGCAGGAATATCCCGATCTGCCGCTGAACGAGGCGATCCGCCTCGTCACCGAGAAAACCGAGCGTCAGTTTCACGAGGACGTCGATGCGCTGGGTTGCCTGCGGCCCGATGTCGAGCCGCGCGCGACCGAGCACATCAAGGAAATGCGCGATCTGATCGACCGGCTGGTGAAGGCAGGCTTCGCCTATGTCGATCAGGATCATGTGCTGTTCGAAGTCGGCCGCATGTCCGATTACGGCAGGCTCGCGCGCCGCTCGCTGGATGAGATGGAGGCGGGCGCGCGGGTGGAGATTGCGCCCTACAAGCGCAATCCGATGGACTTCGTGTTGTGGAAGCCCTCGAAGCCTAACGAACCCGGCTGGCCTTCGCCGTCAGGAATTGCGACGCCCGGACGTCCCGGCTGGCACATCGAATGTTCCGCGATGTCGTGGAAGCACCTCGGCGAGACCTTCGACATTCACGGCGGCGGCATCGACCTCGTGTTTCCGCATCATGAAAACGAGATCGCGCAATCGCGTTGCGCCTTCCATGCGCCGATTATGGCGAAGACCTGGATGCACAACGGCTTTCTTCAGGTCGAAGGCGAGAAGATGTCGAAGTCGCTCGGCAACTTCGTCACGATCCGGCAATTGCTTGCTTCTGAGCAGTTCGGAGGTAAGCGATGGTCCGGTGATGTGCTTCGCCTGGCAATGCTAAAAACACATTACAGACAACCAATCGATTGGACCGTTACCGCGCTAGAGGAAAGCGAAAGTAACCTAAGACGCTGGCGACGCCATCTTCGAAGCTATCGCGTGATGAAACCAGGTACAATCCCTGCGAATTTTATTGATCGCCTAGCCAACGATCTGAATACGCCACTCGCCATGTCCATTATTAATGGCTTAAGTTCTGTCGCGGCGGGTAGTACGTTGAATAATTCAGCTAGTGACGCTGAGCGTAAGAAGGCTGCGGAACAATTGGCGGCCTGTCTGTCGCTGCTAGGAATACCACTCGAAGAAACTGCCAATGCGGAGGTTGATACTTCAAGAGTCGATGCGCTGATCGGTGCGCGGCTCGCCGCCCGCAAGGAAAAGAACTTCGCCGAGTCCGACCGCATCCGCGACGAACTGAACGCCATGGGCGTCGTGCTGAAAGACAACAAGGACGGCACCACGACCTGGGAGATCGCGCGATGAATCTTCTGCGTCGCGCCCGGCCTCGTGCCGCGCATCCACGCCTTGTCCGTCCGTCTGTCGTTCACGGCGTGGATGGTCGTGACGAAGCGAGGTTGAATCGAACTTTGAGCCATTTGAAGCGGAATCAGACTTTCTGCTGCATGCCGCAACAGGCTGAAAGAACACGGGTTTTCGGCTTCACGCTCCACCCGGACATGAAGGCGCATTCCCGCCCCTTGAATCAGAAGGTGAAGCCGTGAACGAGGACGACAAGCCGCCGTTTCCGAAACACCGCACTTATTATGTCGTGCTGAAATACGTCGTCATGGCGCTCGGAGCTCTGCTCGCCATCTATGTATTCGGCCTGCTCTGGAGATGATCATGGCCCGCGAGCGGCTCTATCTGTTTGACACGACCTTGCGCGACGGCGCGCAGATGCACGGCGTCGATTTCACCGTTACCGACAAGCTTCGCATCTCGCGGATGCTGGACGATCTCGGCGTGGATTATATCGAAGCAGGAATTCCCGGCGCCAACCCGAGCGATACCGCGCTGTTCTCGGAAGACAACGGCATCAAGGCGAAGTTCACCGCCTTCGGCATGACCAAGCGCGCGGGCCGTTCGGTGTCGAACGACCCCGCCTTGTCGGGCACGCTTGCGGCGAAGGCGGACGCAATCTGTCTGGTCGCCAAGGCGTCGGCGTTTCAGGTCCGCGTCGCGCTCGAAATCAAGCCGGAAGAAAATCTTGATAGCATCCGCGAGTCGGTGAAAGCGATCACCGAGTCAGGGCGCGAAGCGCTGATCGACTGCGAACACTTCTTCGACGGCTACAAGGACAACCGCGACTATGCGCTTGCCTGCGCCAAGGCGGCTTATGATGCCGGCGCGCGCTGGGTCGTGCTGTGCGACACGAATGGCGGCACGCTGCCCCATGAAGTCGAGGCGATCGTCGCCGACGTTGTGAAGATCATCCCCGGCGATCATGTCGGCATCCATGCTCACAACGATACCGAACAGGCGGTGGCGAATTCGCTCGCGGCCGTACGCGCCGGCGCGCGGCAGATTCAGGGCACGCTGAACGGTCTCGGCGAGCGTACCGGCAATGCCAATCTGTGCTCGATCATCCCGACGCTGCTCTTGAAGAACGATTTCGCTGAGAAGTTTGAGATCGGCGTTAAACCGGAGCAGCTCACGACGCTGCGCCATTGCGCCAATTCACTCGACGAAATCCTCAATCGCGCGCCGGATAAATATGCGCCTTATGTCGGCGAGAACGCGTTCGCCACCAAGGCAGGCATTCACGCATCCGCGATCCTGAAGGACCCGACAACCTACGAGCATGTGGCGCCCGAAGCGGTCGGCAACCGCCGCAAGGTCATGGTGTCCGATCAGGCCGGAAAGTCGAACGTGCTTGCGGAGCTGGAGCGGCTCGGCATCGTTGCCGACAAGAACGACCCGCGCCTCGTCTATCTCCTCGAGGAAGTGAAACGCCGCGAGGCGAGCGGCTACTCCTACGAATCCGCCGATGCCTCCTTTGCGCTGCTCGCGCGGCGCATGCTCGGCAAGGTGCCCGAATATTTCGATGTCGAGCGCTTCAAGGTGAACGTCGAGCGCCGCTACAACGCCAAGGGCGAACTGACGACCGTTGCCGAAGCGGTCGTGAAGGTCCGCGTGGGCGGGGAAGTGCTGATCTCGGCAGGCGAGGGCAACGGCCCGGTCAACGCGCTCGACGTCGCGTTGCGCAAGGACCTCGGCAAGTACCAGTCCTATATCTCAGGGCTTTCGCTCACGGATTTCCGCGTGCGTATCCTCGACGGCGGCACAGGTGCCGTGACGAGGGTGCTGATCGAGTCGACCGACGAGAACGGCGAGCAGTGGACGACGGTGGGCGTATCCCCGAATATCATCGATGCCTCGTTTCAGGCGCTGCTCGATTCGATCACCTGGAAGCTGCTGAAAAGCAACGCGCCGGTATAGCGGGGAACGCCATTGATCGATCACATCTCCATCGGTGTCAGCGATCTGAAGGCGTCCACCGCATTCTACGAGGAAGTGCTCGCGCCGCTCGACTACGAACTGCGCGAGGACCGGCCCGCGACCGCCGGCTTCGGCCGTCGCGGCAAGCCGCATTCCGAATTCTGGCTGAATGCGCGTCCCGGCATGCCGCGCGTCGCCGACGATACCGGCATGCATGTCTGCCTGCGTGCTAGATCGCCGGAAGCGGTCAAGGCGTTTTACGATGCCGCCATGCGCCTCGGCGCGACGGGTGACGGCGAGCCCGGCGTCAGGCCGGAATACAGCGGCAGTTATTTTGCGGCCTTCATTCGCGACTTCGACGGCAACAGGATCGAGGTCGTCACCTTCGTCGAGCAGCGCTGACGGCTTACATATTCTCGGAGACGCCCTGGTCTTCGCGCAGCGCCCACAGCGAAACCGGCGCGGCGGCGTTGCGCAGCATCGGCAGAATGTCCTCGACCTTGTCGGCCACCAGCAGGTTGTCGATCGCGTGCTGGCCGACGAAGCCCATGTCGCGGAAGTTTGCGAGCAGCGCGAGCAGGGGATCCCAGAACCCTTTGCTGTTGAGAATGAGCAACGGCTTCTGGTGCTGCCCGAGTTGAATCCAGGTCAGCTGTTCGATCAGTTCCTCGAGCGTGCCGATGCCGCCGGGCAATGCGACGAAGGCGTCCGCCATCTCGAACATCTTGTGCTTGCGCTCATGCATGTCCTTCGTGACGATCGTCTTGGTGGAATGCGCGGCTTCCGGCCGTTCGCGGTTGACGAGAAAGGTCGGGATGATCCCTGTCACTTCCGCGCCCGCGTCGCTCGCCGCACGCGCGACCGCGCCCATCAGCCCGACACCGCCGCCGCCGAATACGAGGCCGACCTGCTCTTTGCCGAGCAGGGTCCCAAGCGCTTTCGCATCGTCGATGAATTGGCCGTCGCGGCCCGGGGAGGAGCCGCAGAAGACACATACGGTTTTGATTTCAGCCATGAGGTGGATGTGGCGGCAGCGGCCGTTGCCGTCAAGGGTGGCTAGTGATCGGTGGATTGCTGGAAGCCGGCGCCGGTCCACTTATAGCGAAACACGCGCAGCCGCTTGCGTCCGCCCTCGTTGCTGTCGTGGTTGGCTTCGATGCTGTCGCCCTTGACCGACACCGGCTGCGACAGGTGCACGATGAGATACTGCTTCGGCGCACCGGTATCTTCCGTGAAGCTCACGGGCGCATAGCCGTTCGCGCTGCTGTCCCAGCGAAACACCAGCAGAACCCCGCGCTGTTGCGCGGAAGTGCGCAGGAAGATTTCGTCGATACCGTCGCGATCGACGTCGAGAGCCAGCACCGGCTCCGAGCGGTTCCCGGCGCGCAGCGGCACCAGCGCTTCCCCGACGCCATCGAATACCTGCGGCTCGCTGCCGGCCACCGCGATCGTGAGCCGGATACCGTTCTCGCTTGGCGTCGCGTCGATCGTCGCCGGGCCGAGCGGCGTCCGGGCGCTGATGGTCTGGGCCGCAAGCGGCGTGCCGGCGGCGGCACCAAGCGTCAGGGCAAGGAAGAAAGCAGCGAGGAAGCGCATGGAGGGACTCGGAATTGGAGGCGGGAAGACCTAAATAACACCGGCGGAGACGACAACCCCGTGAAACGCCGGAATTGCGACGATCCGTCCCGGTTCCGGCCTCGCGAACCGGCCGGGCCTTGCCCGCGCCCCTGAAAATCCCCGAAGGCCGCCGAAAGCAACGAATGAAAGAAGCCGGCTCCGAGCCCAAAGCCACGCTGTTCACGAC
>JAEZFA010000048.1 GCA_023417665.1 Pseudomonadota bacterium
GTCCGAGTAGTCCGCCGTCACCACGATCGAGGGACCGTCCTCATTCGCAGCACCGGCAACCGCCAGCACCACCGGACCGTCGTTCTGGCCGGTGATCGTGATCGTTACCGTCGCCGTCGCGCTGCCGCCGTTCCCGTCGTCCACCGTATAGGTGAAGGTGTCGGTCGCGGTTTCGCCCACCGCCAGATATTCGAACGCGCCGTTCGGCGCGTAAGTGAACGTGCCGTCGTTATTGTTCGCGACCGCGCCCTGCGTCCCGGCCGTGTTCACCGAGAAGGTGTGGGTGTCGCTCGCATCGACGTCCGAGTAGTCCGCCGTCACCACGATCGAGGGACCGTCCTCATTCGCAGCACCGGCAACCGCCAGCACCACCGGACCGTCGTTCTGGCCGGTGATCGTGATGACGAAATTACTGGTGACACTGTCACCGTCGCCGTCCACAACCGTATAGGGAACGGTCAACGTCGCCGTTTCGCCAGCAGCCAGCGCATCAAAAGCCGTGGCCGGGGTGATCGTAAGTTCGAAGCTGTTCGGGCCCGCAGGCACAATGGCAAGGGCCGGAACGGAAATCGCAACGCCGTCGGGACCGACAATCGTGGCTGCGCCGACGTCGATCGTGATGTTGCCCAGACCGTCAGCACCCGAATAGAACTCCGCGCCCGGACCGTCGATCGCAAGGACGATGCCGGTCGCATTCTCAGTCATGTCGCCCGCGATGTCGCCCGATACCGGCACGTCATCGTTGAGTACGACGTTCAATACGCCCGGCGTTTCCGTGCCGTTGCTGTCGCGCACGATGAACGGCAGCGCGATCGGAAGACCATCGCGGCCGGCACCGGCGTGATCGAACGAACCGAAAAGAGTTGCCGTGAAAGCCCCGGTCTGCGCGTCCGTAATCTGGAGTACCAGAATCGGGTTGCCGTTGACGCTGCCGGTCAGCGTGAGGGACGCCTGATCCCAGGTAAAAACAACCGGCACGCCACCGGAAGTGTATCCGGTCAGCGCTGACGGATCGAAGGTAATCGGCGCGATAAGGTTGGCGCCGTTTGCACCATAATTGATGGCGAGTTGACCGCTATAGGTGGTCTCCGCTCCCGGATTCAGCACGTCTCCATCAAGCGCGTCTTCGTCGAGACTGAAAGCAACCTGCTCGCCGACAACCGGCACGTCATCGAAGAAACTATCGTCCTCGGTTTCTTCGGCGTTCGCCGGCCCCTGTTCGTCAGGACCCAGCAGTCCGGAAATGCCGAACGCGTCGCCAATGCCGGACGAACTCTGGCCCTGGAAATTGTTGCCGCTGCTCGGCGGCGCGGTGTCGCCCGCTGCCGGCTGAACTTCCTGGATCGGACCGAATACCGCCGCGAGCGAAGTGCCGAGAATTGTCTGACCGTCGATCTGAATCGAAGGCGGATTCGTAGTGCCACCCGGAACGATAAAGACGCGGCCGTCATCGAGCACGATGCGAAGATCGCCGCCGCTCGCTTGAATCGTCGCGATCTTGGAGCCGCCCGGCAATACGACAACGCCGCTCGGGTTCGGCTCGATCTTCGCAATCGGTCCTGTGCCTGCCGGTTGAGGCAAGGGTGAATTAACTTGCGCTACTTTGATGTGTTGCTGCGCGACTGCTTCAGTCGTTTGCGGCTCGGGAATCCCGAGCGACGCTCTGACTTCTGCAAGTTCCGCAGAAATGTTTTCGATGCGATCGACACGACGCGTTTCAACGGAGCTCCGACCACCCAGGTCGGCGCCCTCACGCACAATCGGATCACGCATTACCAGCCCCCAGCCAAAATAAATAAAAAGCGCTGCAATTACCTCACGTTAACCTAGGAGTTGTGGGCGCGGAAGCGATCTCTTAATTAAGTATTAATCCTGCGAGGATAATCACAGTTTGCAGAAAATATTATTCGGACCAAATAGTTAGGCTGCTTTCCATGCTTCCCGCACGGTGCGGAATCCCGGTTTGTAACAGGAATGTCACTGCGCTCTGTGCTTTGGCTGCATCACTCGCGGTATGCAGTTACTTCTCCGGGCCCGCCGTCGCGCAGTTCACGCTCCCACAGATCGAATTGCCTGAAATCTCGGTACCAGACCCTGCTCCCGATGCGGCACCGCAATATCTGCGTCGAGATCCATGGAATTTCTCAAGGCCTGCAGCGCCTCCCCCCGCCCCGACGCAAACGCCGGCCGAGGCACCGACGCTGTGGGACGCCTGCCTCAAGCCAACCGACGCGCTGGCTGCCGTAAACGCCTGCTCCGAGTTCGCGGAAGACGAATCACAGCCGGCACAAAGGCGTGCGGAGGCCTATTTCATTCGCGCCCGCGCCTATGAGGCGCAGAATCAGACCATTGCGGCGATTGCCGACCTTGGCGCATCCATCGAATTCAATCCGAAATACCCGGCCGCTTACTACCTCCGCGGGTCGCTATGGAAGCACAGCCAGAACTACGATCTGGCGATCAAGGACTTTTCTGCCGCGCTCGCGCTCAACCCGAAATCGCTTCAGTATCTGATCGAGCGCGGCGTCGCCTATCGCGGCAAGAAGGATGCGAAGCGCTCTTTCGACGACCTCAATCGCGCGCTTAAAATCAATCCTAAATCGGAACTGGTTTACTACGAGCGCGGGCTTACTTATCTCAGCATTCAACAATACGCCGAAGCGAGCGCCGACCTGGAACGGGCGCTCACGCTAAACCCAAAATTTGCGCTGGCCCGTTTCGCACTCGGAAACGTCAAACATGCCAAGCGCGACCTGACCGGCGCAATCGATGCCTATAACGACGCGGTGCGCATCGATCCTTCCATCGAACTTTATATCGCGAGCGCACGCGGACTTGCGCAGCTCGAAATCGGAAACTGTCAGGGGGCGATTTCCGATTTTAGCAAGGCGCTGACATTAAACGCAAAATCGCTATCCGCGCTTCGCAATCGCGGCATCTGTCACCATCGCGTCGGCATGTATGACGAGGCCGTGGCTGATTTCACGCGGGCGATCTACATCACTCCGTCGGACGCTACACTGTTCGGCGAGCGCGGCAATTCTTTCCTTTACGGAAAAGACGTCGCCACCGCCGAGCGCGACATAACCCATGCATTGAAGCTCGACCCGAAAAACGCAACTGCCCTGCAAAGCCGCGCGCATCTTCGGATCGTGCAGAAGCGCTATCAAGACGCACTCGCCGATTTTGATGCCGTGATCGCGGCAAGGCCTTCGTCAGAACTACGCGGCGAGCGGCTATGGCTGTTCATCGCGGCCGGCGACCTGAAAGGCGCGGAACGCGAGATCGAGGCACTTCTCGGACAATCCAACGATGCGGCAGCACTGTTCGCGCGCGGTTATCTTCGCGTACGATCCGGCGAACATGCCTCCGGCAAAAAGGACATGATCGAGGCTGTGAAGCGAGACTCGAGCTTGCCCTACCGGCTGTCGATCTACGGTTTGGAATTTTAACCTGCGTGACTGGCCGAAGCTCTAGCGCTTGAACTTCCGCATCTCGAAGCTGCCATTGCCTAGACCCGTACCAATCGTCAGCACGCCCCAGGTCTTCTCCTTGATCGCGCCAAGTTCGCTCAACCCCTGGAGAATGGCGTCGTTGTGCATGACCACGATCGTGTCCTGCCCCGGCACGATGTCGAGATTTTCGCGCAAATATTGCGGCAGGCTGAAGTGATTGGACTCCCATTGCCCCGGCAGGTTCTGCGCGCCGCGATCGACCGTTCCGTCGGCACGGATACGCCCCGGACAAGCGACCGCAACAAAAGGTGCGGCTTTCAAGCGCTTACGCTTCGCATAGCGGACGGCTTTTCCAAGCTTGCCGGTGATGAAATCGAGAATGTCCTGGCGGCTCGCGTCTTCTTTGGCGTGCGACCAGTGTTCGCGGTAGACGACCTTCGCCCGCGAGACTGCCATCTGTCGGTCGAGCTTATAGCGTACGGCACCGATGCGAACATTGCTGCCGCCGATATCGACTGCAAATATCGTATCGAACCCGGCCAGGAACCAGCCGGGAATTAGATGCAGGCCGCCGATCAGCGCCGCATCATCGGGATCCGAGGTGATCGTTCGAAGCACAATCTTCCGCCTCGATTTCGACAGCAGCGCCTGCGCTCGTCCGATCGCGAGCTTGCCGATGGGCGACCCCGACATGCCGCCACCAATTACGATGGTCCGCACCTTCTTCCACTCCGCAGCACCTTTCGCATATTTCGCAATGACCTCGACGAGCCGCTCGGCAAAATCGTTCACGGCGGACTGGATCACACCTGCCGCTTCCGGCGGTCCCTTTCGGAGCAGCTTTTCCATGGCCGAGCGCGACGGGCGTTTTCCCGCAACGCCCTTGAAGGGATCGCGGCCGGTGCGCGCGACCGTGGCGCGCCATTCTTCGACCAGTTCGGTCAACGCTTTCTTGTTCGCACGATCGCCGACGAACTCGTCCCCTTCGGAGATTTCGAGATTGTAACTCGTTACTTCGACGCGGGGCAGAATGCGCGCGCCGTGCAGCGCGAAAGGACTGCGTTCGGCAAGTTCATGTTCGGCCTTGATGGAGAGACGGCGGGACTTCTTACTCATGCCTGTTCCGTCACGATTGGTCCTGACGGGGCGGCTGGCTTGAAAACTCGTTGCGCACGATCTGCATGGCGCCGACCAGACCCGGCACGGCATGCGTCACGACCTTGACGGGAATATTCGAAAGCACGTCCCGGTATGTCGGGTGGTTCTCGAACCAGGCCGTGAAACTGGGCGAGTTGTAGAAATTCAACAGCGATGTCCCCACGCCTCCCCCGATGAAGACGCCGCCCCGCGCATCGAACAGCAAACTTAGATTGGCAACGATACGGCCGAACGTCCGCAAGAACGTCTCAACCGAAGCACGCGCGCCGCTGTCGCCGCGTTCGGCATCTTCCACGATAGAGCGTGAGCTTTGTTCGCGGCCCGAAAGGATGCGGTGAAGCATCACAAGACCCTTGCCCGAAATCAGGTCTTCAACGATCAGGCTTTCCGGCTTCCCGCCGGCGATTTTCTCAAGCAGGCCGGCCTCGTGACGGTCGATGCCGCCGAGACGGAGATGACCGGCTTCGGTCGGAATGACGTGTCTGCCGCCATAAACCACCGCAAGTCCGAAGCCCGTGCCCGGCCCGCACACCAGCCGTGGCGCGCCGCGCGCAACACGGCCCTCCCGAATGGTCTTGAGATCGGAATTTCCGAGCGCGTTGATTGCGTGCGCCATGGCCACGAAGTCGTTCACGACGATCAGCCGGTTGAGGCCGAGCAGACGCTCAAGCTCGCTGCGCGAAAAATGCCAGTCCCGGTTCGTCAGTTGAATCTCGTCGGCCTCGACGCGGCCGGCAACGGCAATCGCGCCGTATCGGCAATCCGAAAGCGAACGGCGAACCTTCACCAAAAGCTCGACAGGATCCGCCGCACCGTCATCGGTGGTCGCGACCTCCATCGCCGAAAACACTCCCGCGCCTGTTGCTGCAGCAACACGCGTCGTAGTGCCTCCAATATCGGCAACAAGATAAGGTGGAAAAACCGACAATTTGCAGCCTCAATGGAACTCACCCCCCGCGAGAGCGTTGGGATGATGCCGGTTCGGCACGTTAGGGCGAGCCAGAAAGTAAAACCACAATAACGACATTTTGTTCAGTGTCAGACACGCAAATCGCAGAAAAAATCAGCAGCGAAACACTCGCGCATCGTTTTCCCTTCGACACTTGCGCAATTCTGCTCGATATCGACGGCACTCTGCTCGATCTGGCGGCAACGCCTGCGGGTGTGCAAGTACCTTCCAGTCTGCAATCCATTTTGACGACGCTCTGGAAATGGACCGGCGGCGCGCTTGCTCTGGTGAGCGGCAGGCCATTGCACGATATCGACCGGATTTTTGCGCCACTTGAACTGCCCGCAATCGGTGGCCACGGCGCCGAAATGCGTATCGACCCATCGAGTGAAAACGTGATGCGTCCGACGCCGTTGCTGGAAGAACGCATGCGTCGTCAGCTCGTGTCCCTGCTCTCAGGCGGTATGATCGTCGAAGACAAGGGGCACTCCATGGCGCTGCATTATCGCTCGGCTCCCGAGCGCGGCGAAGAATTGCTTCGCGGCGTGCAGCGGATTCTCGCAGGGATTCCGAATGGCTCTTATGAAATTCTGCCCGGAAAATTCGTGATTGAAGTAAAGCCTACAGGCTTCAACAAGGGCACCGCCGTGCTCGAACTCATGGAGCTGACGCCGTTTCGAGGCAGGACTCCGCTCTTTGTCGGAGACGACGTGACCGATGACGCGGTGTTTGCGATCCTGCCTAATCTGAAAGGCATCGGTTTTTCGGTGGGGCGGATCGCCCCCGGGGTCACGGGTACATTCAACAATCCCGAAGAAGTGCGCGTGTGGCTCAGCCGCATCGCAGCGCAGGCGGCGGATCAATGAAAGAAAAAGAAATCGATCTAAACCTCGCCGTTATCGGCAACTGCCGCACGGCCGCGCTGGTGGATGGCGAGGCGCGATTGCTGTGGTGGTGTTTTCCGCGCTTCGATGGCGACCCGATTTTCTGCCGGCTGCTCGCGGACGGAGAGGAAAAGGGCTTCGCGGACGTCCAGCTTACGGCGCTCGCCGATTCTTCTTCTTCGTATCTTCGCAACTCGCCGGTACTTCAGACTATCCTTACGGATGAAAGCGGCGCGCAGATTCGGATCACCGATTTTGCTCCGCGGTTCAAGAATTACGAGCGCGTGCATCGTCCGCCCCAACTCGTCCGCATAATCGAACCGCTTTCCGGATTTCCGCAGGTCAAGATTCGCATTCGTCCCTGCAACGACCACGGCAAGCCGATCCGCAAGCAGGTCTCCGGCAGCAACCATATTACCTATTGGGGCGACAAGGCAGTTGTGCGCGTCACGACCGACGCTCCGCTTTCCTTCATCGAAAGCGAAAGTGCTTTCGCCCTTCACAAGCCCTTGCACCTTATTTTCGGCCCTGACGAACCGGTGGTCGGCGAACTCGGGCCGACCTGCGCCGAACTCCTCACCCGCACCCTGCATTACTGGTCGGGATGGGTGCGCGGGCTCTCGATCTCCTATGACTGGCAGGACGCAATCATCCGCGCCGCCATCACGCTCAAGCTCAGCAACTTCGAGGAAACCGGCGGCATCGTCGCGGCACATACGACGTCTCTCCCCGAAGCACACGGATCGGGGCGAAACTGGGACTATCGCTTCTGCTGGCTGCGCGACGCCTATTTCGTTGTGAAGGCGTTGAGCCGCATCGGCGCCACGCGCACAATGGAAGACTTCATCTCCTTCATCCTCAGCATTGCCTCGATCGAGAACGACAACCCGCTACGCCCAGTCTACGGAATTCTTCCCAACGAAAACCTGCATGAGTGGATCGCCGAGGAACTCGGTGGCTACCGCGGCAACAAGCCGGTGCGGATCGGCAACGCGGCCGCAGACCAGCCGCAACACGATGTCTATGGCAGTATCATTCTTGCCGCCGTACCCATGTTCATCGACAAGCGGCTGCCGAAGCCCGGCGACAAAGATCTGTTTCGCTTCCTTGAGCCGATTGGAGAGAAGGCGGCGCAGTTTGCGCTCGAACCGGATGCCGGCATCTGGGAATTTCGCGGGCGAAGGAATGTTCATACATATTCGGCCGCAATGTGCTGGGCGGGATGCAACCGGCTTGCCATGATCGCGCGTCGGCTCGGCCTCAGCGAGCGAGCTGAATACTGGACGCTGCGAGCCGATCAGATTCACGAGCCGCTTCTCGCCGGAGCGTGGAACGAATCCCGGCAGGCCTTTACCGCTTCTTTCGGCAGTGACGACCTCGATGCGAGTTGCTTGCTGCTCGCCGAACTAGGACTGGTCGAGCCTGACGATCCCCGCTTTGTCAGTACGGTGACGGCAATTGAGCGGGAGCTCATGCAGCATCACCATCACGTCATGCGCTACACGACGGCAGACGATTTCGGGCTTCCGGAAACAGCTTTCCTCGTATGCCGCTTCTGGCTGATCGACGCTTTGTGGTCGATCGGGAAAAAGGCACGCGCCAAGGAACTTTTCGACGACGCCATCGGTCATCGCAATCAGTTCGGGCTTTTGTCCGAAGACATCGACCCCAAGACCGGCCAGCTCTGGGGAAATTTTCCGCAGACTTATTCCATGGCGGGCCTTATTCTCTCTGCCATGCGTCTCTCGCGAACGTGGGAGGACAGGTATTGGCGCGGGTAATCGCGATTTCGAACCGGGTTTCGGTTCCTACCAAGGGCAACCTGACACGAGCGGGAGGCCTTGAAGTAGCGCTCGCGGCCGTATTTGCGACCCACCCGGGCATCTGGTTCGGTTGGAGTGGAAAGATCGTCCCCGACGGCGGAGACACCAAGCCCCACACGACCGAAGTCGGCCGCCAGCAATATACGGTGATCGATCTCACCCGCGGCGATCACAACGAATATTACAACGGCTTCGCCAACCGCGTGCTGTGGCCAATTTTGCACTACCGGCTTGATCTCGCAGACTACTCCTTGCGGGACTTGTCCGGCTATCTGCGTGTCAACCAGCGGTTTGCCACCGAGCTGAGCAAGATCATCAAGCCCGACGATATTCTGTGGGTGCATGACTATCATCTGATGCCGCTGGCAAAGGCTCTGCGCGATCTTGGCTTCCAGAACCGCATTGGCTTTTTTTTGCATACGCCGCTTCCTCCCCCCGAGGTGCTAACGGCGCTGCCGAGTCATGAAAAGCTTTTTCCTGCGCTCTGCGCCTATGATCTCGTCGGCTTCCAGACCGAGGTCGAGAGCACCAATTTCGCACGCTATCTCATCAGCGAATGCCGTTTTCCAAGCCGCGACCTGCGAACTTTTTACGTCGACGGGAGGAGTTGTACCCTCGGCGTCTATCCGGTCGGCGTTTCGGTCGAGGAAATCCGGCGCTGGTCGATCCAGAGCAACGAGTCGCCGCTGGTCGGACGCGTGCGCCACAGCCTCGGTGAACGCGCGCTGATCATGGGCGTCGACCGCCTCGATTACAGCAAGGGCCTTCTCGCGCGCATGGAAGGCTTCGAGCTTTTTCTCGAGGCAAACAAGGAGTGGCGCAATCGCGTTGCGTTTCTCCAGATCACCCCGCGAAGCCGCTCGGAAGTCCGTGAATATATTTCGCTGAACCGCGAGGTCGACTCCACCGTCGGTCGCATCAACGGATCTTTCGGCGAAGCCGACTGGACGCCGATTCGCTATGTCAACAAATCCTATTCGCGAAGCACCCTCGCCGGGCTTTATCGCAGCGCGCGGGCTGCGCTTGTCACCCCTCTTCGCGACGGAATGAATTTGGTCGCGAAGGAATATGTTGCCTCACAATCCGAGCAGGATCCCGGCGTTTTGATCCTTTCGCGCTTTGCGGGCGCCTCGCGCGAGTGCGAAGGGGCGCTCTTGATCAATCCCTATGACGTCCAGTCCATCGCACAGGCGATCAAGTTCGGGCTGGAAATGCCGCTAGAGGAGCGGCGAAACCGTCACCAGGCAACGCTGCGTCGTCTCGTGCAGAACGACATCAAAGACTGGGGCAACCGCTTTCTCGCCGATCTCGTTTCAGACGAATATTCGAGCGGCGGATCGCGCAGATCGGCCATAGCGCTGGCTGCCGCGAAATCCGACTAAACCGCTCCGGCCGCTACTGGCGGCACGATTACATCCGCAATCACCGGCAGATGATCGGAGATTTCCGCGGCCTGACGATCGACAAAGCTGCCGACAAGTGCCCTTCCGGGCTTGCAGTAAACGCGGTCCAATCGGAGCATCGGCCACCGCGACGGAAACGTGCGATGTCGTGTTCTTCCCGGAAGCACTTTGCGAAGCACGTTGCGTACCGAGCCGGCCCAGATCCAGTCGTTGAAGTCGCCGAGCAGTATCGTCATTTCAGGTTCGCCACTCACAAGCGTGAGCAACTTGCGCAGCTGCGCATTGCGTTCGCGGAAGCTGAGCCCGAGATGCGTGGCGATCACGCGAAACTGACCCTGCGGACTTTCGATCCTTACGGAAATGGCGCGGCGGGGTTCGCGCTCGCGAAAGGAAATGTCATGGGTTTCAGTTTCCAAGAAGTTCCAGCGCGAAAGCAGAATCTGGCCATAATCGCCGTCGGCGGTCGCAATCGAACGGGCATCGACGCCGTAGCCGCCGAATTCGCCTTTCAGGTAGGCGAAAAAGTCCCCGGCGCCGCGGCGGGAGTCGATCTCCTGCAGCGCGACGATATCGGGCTGGTGGGAACGCACGAGATGCATCACGCGGGCGATATCGAAATCCCGGTTGCGGCCGAGTGCGCCATGTACATTCCACGTCATGACGCGGACCGTTGGCCATCCGGAATCCTGCATTACTTCCTGAACCTGCCGACGAGGTATTGCGCGCCGACGATGAGCGCGATCCAGCCGCCGATGCCTGCCCCCAACATCAGGATGTTCCCCATGCTCGGCTGCAGGATCGCATCGACCGCCTTATTGCCGAGAAAGGACAACAGCGCGATGCCGGGCAGCACGCCGAGCAGCGTGCCGATCGCGTAGTCGAACAGGCGGATCCGGCCGACGCCGGCCACGAAATTCACCACGGCAAAGGGCGCGACCGGAACGAGCCGGATGGTCGCAACCGACATGATGCCGTTTTGCACAATCTTCGTACGCACGCGGTCGAGCTTCTCGCCGAGCAGCTTCTGCGCGGTGCGCCGGCCGAGCAGACGTCCAAGGCCGTAGGTCACAAGCGATCCGAGCATGGTACCCGCGATCGAATAGACGAAGCCGAGCCAGGGACCGAAGGTTGCAGCGGCGGCAATGATCAGCGCATTGACCGGAAAAATGATCGACGATGCGGCCACGAAGGCGCCGATGACCAGAAACGGCGCGAACGGGCTCGCCGCAATCTGACGGCCATAGGACTTCAGTTCGTCGGGGCCGATATAATCGGCGACCGGTACGAAGAACCATACCAGAAGGCCGATCAGTACGATCGCGGCGGCGGCAATGCCCCAGCGGCGGTATTCGGTGCGATGTTCCTTCAGCCCCATGAATTCCATGAGCGCCTGCGCGGTCACCGGGCGTTCGGGGTCCGCCAGCGCGGAGAGATAGCTCGCAAGCTGCGTCGCATCCTCCTCGTCGTCATCCAGTTCGCGCAGACAGCCGCCGGATTCGCAGAAGTGCTCGATGGTCGCGATCAGCGACCCCTTTCGCTCAAGAACCGACGCAAATTCCTCGACATTGCAGCGGCAATGCTCGGCAAGCAGCGTGTTGCGTGCGAGCGCGATCTGCCTCGCCTGCTCCGGAGTAGCCGCTTCGACCGAAAGATCGCATTCGGTATCGGTTCCCATGGAGCGATTGTTAAGGTTCGCGGAGCCGATACGAAGAAAACGATCGTCGATCACGGTGATTTTGGAATGGATCATCGGGTGAACGCATTTGCGGCCGTTCGGCACCGAGACGCAAAACAGGCGCACGCGATCCGCAACGCCGGCTTCGCGGAATTGCTTGCCGAACTGGATACGCCCGTAATGCATGGTGTTCTTTTCGACCCAGGATTCCGGGGCGTTCGGCGCGACAAAAACCGCTTCCAGTTCCGGATTGCGCTGCAACGCTTCGCAGATCCTTTTCGCGATCTCCTGCGAGGTCAGAAACTGGTTTTCGATGAAGATGAACTTCCTCGCCGCGTCGATGGAATCCAGAAACAGCGCGTGGACCTCGGTCACCTTTTGCTGTTCGCCATATTCCGGCCGGGTGCGGGAGATGCCGACGTTCACATTCGCAAGCAGCGGCTGGATCGAGGCCGGCCACAGGTCGCGCCGGGGCGGCTCCATCCGAACGCATTCCTCTTCCGTGACGAGTTGCCAGCGCTCGCAGAAAATATCACCAAGCGCTCTTGCCGCTTCGCCGTCGAGCACTGCCTGCACGTCATGGAACGGCGGATAAGCAACACCCGCAGGATCGACCCGGTATTTGTTCCTGAGCTTATGCTCGCGCGTATCCCATCTGCGGATTGTCAGGTCGAGGCCGCCAGAAAAAGCCACGGCGTCGTCGATCACCACGATCTTTTGATGTTGCGAAGCGCCGAGCGGCACCTTGTTGTCGAGGCTGAAACGGATGCGTTCGGGGGTGTTCCAGTCAAGCCGCAGTTGCGGCAGCCATTCGCGCTCGCCGGCATAGAGCACGGCAAAATCCCATAACAGCAGATGAATATGAAGGTCTGGCTTTGCTTCCACGAGCGCGGTCAGAAACGGTGCCAGCTCTTCGGGGAAACCATCATTTGCCTTGCCGCTTTCACCCACGAGGCGCGTGCGGCTGTGGATGTCCCAGCCCATGATGCGGATCGAGTGTTCTGCCTGCAGCATGGCCTCGCGGACCGCGCCGAAATACTGGCCGCCATCGACCAGCATGGCGAAGCGATCGGCTTGCTCAAGCCGCCAGAGATTCCGGCCCGGCTGATGAATGATGGAAGATTCCGCAACTTCTGCGGGCTTGCGGAGCGGATGCGACAAAGCGAGGTGTTCCCAGACTACTCAACCGGATAAAACCCACAGACGCGGCTGGAGTTCCATTCATGGAACCAGTACGCCAAAGAGCCGGCAGGAAAGATTCGATTCATGACGAACAGACCCCTCGGGCTTGTCATCGCCGGCGGCCTCGCAAGCAGAATGGGCGGCGGCGACAAGAGCCTCATCCGGATCGGCGGCAAAACCATCCTTGAACGCCTGCTCAAGCGCCTAGCGCCGCAATGCGGCCGCGTGATCATCAACGCAAATGGCGACGCGTCCCGTTTTGCGTTCACCGGCTTGCCGGTCGTGCCGGACGACGTGCCGGATTTCGCGGGGCCGCTCGCGGGAATACTGGCCGGGCTCGACTGGGCTGCGAAGAACACGCCTGAAACGGCTTATGTCGCGAGCGTGCCCGGCGATATTCCGTTTCTGCCGCATGACCTGATCGCCAGATTGCAGGCGGCACGAGCGAAAGCCCGCCAACCACTTGCCTGTGCGCGATCCGGCGAATGGCGGCATCCGGCAGCCGGCCTCTGGCCGGTTTCGCTTCGCCATGACCTGCGACAAGCCGTGATGGTGGAAGACATCCACAGAATGGAGGCCTGGACCGCGCGTCACGGCATCGCGATCGCGGAATGGCCCGACGCGCCGGTCGATCCGTTTTTCAACGTGAACACGCCGGAAGATGCCGCCCGCGCGAACGAACTGGCGCTGCAATATCCGGAAGCCTAGCGGCTTTCCCGTTACGGCTTGGCCGTGCTTTCGGCGCTCTTCAGTTTTTCGAGCGCGGCCTTCACATGCGGGTCGAGGCCGGCGCCGCCCTGATCGAGATGCGCATAAATCTTCGAACGCATGCGCGGATCCCAGAACTTCTTGATGTGCTCGGACACGCCGATGACAGTCTTGTCCTCGCCCTGCGCCTTGAAGAACTTTCCGATCTGGTTCGCCATGTAGACGAGCTTGTCAGGACCCGAATGCGACACTCGCGGCCTCCCCGGCAATTTCCAGAACGACGCGTTCCGGGTGCGTAAAAATCTCGAAGCCATCCCCGCGGGCAATCGCGGCGACGGTAATGCCCGCGGCGTCCGCGGTCCGCAACGCGAGCGCCGTCGGCGCGGAAACCGCAACGATCAGCGGCGCCCCCATCATCGCGGTTTTCTGGATCATCTCGACCGACAGGCGGCTCGTCACGACGACAATGCCTTCCCCCGACGTGCCGCCGCGCGCGAGAGCGCCTGCAAGTTTATCGAGTGCGTTATGGCGGCCGACATCCTCACGGAGCGCAACCAGTCCCTGCCCGCGCTTCCAGAATGCGGCTGCATGAACCGCGCGGGTTTCATTATTCAGCGACTGCGCAGCGGGCAGCGACGCGACCGCCCGCATGATTTCTTCCGGCGTGAAGACTTCCCGGCTCGCGACGTTCGGAAGGTCACGAACCGCTTCGGTGAGCGACTCGATCCCGCACAGACCACAGCCGGTCGGGCCCGCAAGATGCCGGCGGCGCTCGGCGTAAGCGCGCTCCTGCGTTGCCACGAGCCGCATGCGCAGTTCGATGCCCGACGCCTCCGGGATGATCTCGAGATTCTCGATCTGGTCCGGCGTCGCCACCCCTTCGGTAAGCGTGAAGCCGACCGCGAAGTCTTCGAGATCGCGCGGCGTCGCCATCATCACGGCGTAAGAAGAACCGCCATAGGTAAACGCGACCGCCGCCTCTTCCGGGATGGCGCGATCCGGCACATCGCGCGTCTTCGCGCCGTCCCGCCAGACGCTGCGCGAGACACGCTGCGAAGGTGGCGGAAGCGTAATTCTCACTCGGCCGCCTCCGGAATGATGCGGCGGCTCTCGCGCGAGAAGTCCTCGTACTCCTGTTGCCAGCGCGTGGGACCGTTCGAGGGCGAAACCTGCACCGCCGTGACCTTGTATTCCGGACAGTTGGTCGCCCAGTCCGAGAAATCGGTGGTGATGACGTTCGCCTGCGTGTCAGGGTGGTGGAACGTCGTATAGACCACGCCCGCTGCCACCTTGTCGGTAATGACGGCGCGAAGCGAAGTCTCGCCGGCGCGGCTCTGGAGCTTCACCCAATCGCCCTCGCGGATACCGCGCTGCTCGGCGTCATGCGGATTGATTTCCAGCACGTCCTCGGCATGCCACATCGAGTTTTCAGTGCGGCGGGTCTGCGCGCCGACATTGTACTGCGAAAGAATGCGGCCGGTGGTGAGCAAGAGCGGGAAGCGCGGCCCGGTCCTTTCGTCGGTTGCGAGATACTCGGTGACGATGAACTTGCCCTTGCCGCGCACGAAGCCATCGACATGCATGATCGGCGAGCCTTGCGGAGCCTTGTCATTGCAGGGCCACTGCACCGAGCCGCGCTCGTCCAGCATCTTGTAGGACACATTGGCAAAGCCCGGCGTGAGCCGCGCGATCTCGTCCATGATCTCGGACGGATCCGCGTAGCCCATCTCGTAACCAAGCGCGTTGGAGAGCAGCATCGTGATCTCCCAGTCCTCGTAGCCGTTCTTCGGCGACATCACCTTGCGCACGCGCTGGATGCGGCGCTCGGCGTTGGTGAAGGTGCCGTTCTTTTCGAGGAAGGTAGAACCCGGCAGGAAGACATGCGCGAAGCGCGCGGTTTCGTTCAGGAAGAGATCCTGAACGACGACACATTCCATCGCCTCAAGGCCGGCCGAGACATGCTTGGTGTCGGGATCGGACTGGAGGATGTCTTCACCCTGGATGTAGATGCCCTTGAACGTGCCATCGACGGCGGCGTCGAGCATGTTCGGGATGCGAAGGCCCGGCTCCTTTTCGAGCGAGACGCCCCAGGCATCATTGAAAAGGTCGCGCACGTCGTCGCCTGCAATGTGGCGGTAGCCCGGCAATTCGTGCGGGAACGAGCCCATGTCGCAGGCGCCCTGCACGTTGTTCTGGCCGCGCAGCGGGTTCACGCCGACGCCTTCGCGGCCAATGTTGCCGGTGGCCATGGCAAGGTTCGCGATCGCCATGACGGTCGTCGAGCCCTGGCTGTGCTCGGTGACGCCGAGGCCGTAATAGATCGCAGCGTTGCCGCCGGTTGCGTAGAGGCGCGCGGCACCGCGGATCACGTCGGCCGGCACGCCGGAGAGCTTCGCCACCGTTTCCGGCGAGTTCTGCGGCAGCGAAACAAATTCGGCCCAGTGCTGGAATTCTTCCCAGTCGCAGCGCTCGCGGATGAACTGCTCGTTGTAGAGCTTCTCGGTCACGATCACATGCGCGAGCGAGGTCACGATCGCGACATTGGTACCCGGAAGAAGCGGCAAATGGTAATCGGCCTCGATATGCGCCGACTTCACCATTTCGGTGCGGCGCGGATCGATCACGATGAGCTTCGCGCCATCGCGCAACCGCTTCTTCATGCGCGACGCAAACACCGGATGCGCGGACGCAGGGTTCGCGCCGATCACGAGCATCACGTCGGAGAACTCGACGGAATCGAAGTTCTGGGTGCCGGCAGAAGTGCCGTAAGTCTGGCCGAGGCCGTAGCCGGTCGGCGAGTGGCAGACGCGCGCGCAGGTATCGACGTTATTGTTGCCGAAGCCGGCGCGGATCAGCTTCTGGACGAGATAGGTTTCTTCGTTGGTGCAGCGCGACGAAGTGATGCCGCCGACTGCGTTCTTGCCGTATTCCTTCTGGATGCGCTTGAACTCGGAGGCCGCATAATTGATCGCCTCCTCCCAGCTCACTTCCTTCCACGGATCCGTGACCTTCGCGCGGATCATGGGCTTCAGAATGCGCTCCTTGTGGGTCGCATAGCCCCAGGCAAAACGGCCCTTCACGCAGGAATGTCCGCGGTTCGCCTCGCCGTCCTTATAGGGCACCATGCGCACGAGTTCCTCGCCGCGCATTTCCGCCTTGAAGGCGCAACCGACGCCGCAATAGGCGCAGGTCGTCACGACCGAATGCTCGGGCTTGCCGATCTCGATCACTTTCTTTTCGTTGAGCGTCGCGGTCGGGCAGGCCTGCACGCAGGCGCCGCAGGAGACGCATTCGGAGTTCAGAAAGCTTTCCTGCATGCCGGGCGAAACGCGGCTGTCGAAGCCGCGGCCGGCGATGGTCAGCGCAAAGGTGCCCTGCACTTCCTCGCAGGCGCGCACGCAACGCGAGCAGACGATGCACTTCGAGGGATCATAGGTGAAATAAGGATTGGTCTCGTCCTTCGCGAGCCAATTTTCGTTCGCGACGCCGTTCTGCTTGGCGAAGACGTGGTTTTCGCCTTCATAGCCGTAGCGCACGTCGCGCAGGCCGACCTGCCCCGCCATGTCCTGCAATTCGCAGTCGCCATTCGCCGAGCAAGTAAGGCAGTCGAGCGGGTGATCGGAGATATAGAGCTCCATCACGCCGTTGCGGATTTTCTTCAGCCGATCGGTCTGGGTCTTCACGACCATGCCGGGCGCGACCGGCGTGGTGCAGGACGCCGGCGTGCCGGGGCGGCCTTCAATTTCGACGAGACACAGGCGGCAGGAGCCGAAGGCATCGACCATGTCGGTCGCGCAAAGCTTCGGAATCTGCGTGCCCATCTCCATGGCGGCGCGCATGATCGAGGTGCCTTCCGGCACCGAGATTTCCTGCCCGTCGATGGTCAGCGTGACGTCTTTCTCCGACTTCGAACGCGGCGTGCCGTAGTCGATTTCATGCACGAGGGACATTTGCGTTCTCTCCTATTCGGCGGCCTGCGGAAGTTTCGGCGTTGCGCCGAAGTCTTCCGGGAAATGGGTGAGCGCGCTCATCACCGGGTAAGGCGTAAACCCGCCGAGTGCGCAAAGGGATCCGAACTTCATCGTGTTGCAGAGATCTTCGAGCGTCTCGAGGTTCTTCGCGCGCTCCTGGTTCGCGACGATCTTGTCGATGGTCTCGACGCCGCGGGTGGAGCCGATCCGGCACGGCGTGCACTTGCCGCAGCTTTCGATCGAGCAGAACTCCATGGCGAAGCGAGCCTGCTTCGCCATGTCGACGGTATCGTCGAAAACGACGACCCCGGCATGGCCGATCAGACCGTCGCGTGCGGCGAAAGCCTCGTAGTCGAACGGCGTATCGAAATAGGCGCGCGGAAAATAAGCGCCGAGCGGGCCGCCTACCTGCACCGCGCGAACCGGACGGCCGCTCGCGGTGCCGCCGCCGATTTCATCCACCAACTCGCCAAGCGTGATGCCGAACGCGACTTCGTACAGTCCGCCATGCCTGATGTTGCCGGCGAGCTGGATCGGCATGGTGCCGCGCGAACGGCCCATGCCGAAGCCTTTGTAGAACGCCGCGCCCTTGTCCATGACGACCGGCACGGTCGCGAGCGAGAGCACGTTATTGATAACGGTCGGCTTGCCGAAGAGCCCCTTGATCGCGGGCAACGGCGGCTTGGCGCGCACCTGTCCGCGCCGGCCTTCAAGACTCTCCAGCAGCGAAGTCTCCTCGCCGCAGACATAAGCGCCCGCGCCGGTGCGAATCTCGATATCGAATTCGTATGAAGAGCCGAGAACGTTCTTCCCGAGCACGCCGCCTTTTCGCCCCGCCGCGCAGGCGGCTTCCATCACCGCAATCGCGTGCGGATATTCGGAGCGGATATAAACGTATCCTTTGGTAGCGCCGACCGCCATGCCGGCAATCGTCATCCCCTCGATCAGCACGAAGGGATCGCCTTCCATGATCATGCGGTCGGCGAACGTGCCGCTATCGCCCTCGTCGGCATTGCAGACGATGTACTTCTGGTCCGCCTGCGCGAGGAACACCGTGTTCCATTTGATGCCGGTCGGGAAACCCGCGCCGCCGCGCCCGCGCAAGCCGGACTGCGTTACTTCGTCGATCGTCTTCTGCGGACCCGCCTCGATCGCTTTCGCAAGGCCCTTGTAACCGTCATGGGCTTTGTAATCTTCGAGCGAGCGAGGATCGACCAAGCCGCAACGCGCGAAAGTCAATCGCGTCTGTTTCTTAAGCCATGGAATTTCGTCGGTGACACCGTGGCAGAGCTTATGCTCGCCGCTGCCCAGCATAGCGTCGAACAGGCTCTCGACATCTGCGAGCGTTGCCGGTCCGTAGGACACGCGACCTTTCGGCGTCACTACCTCAAGCAGCGGCTCCAGCCAGTGAAGCCCGCGCGAACCGTTGCGGACGATCTCGACTTCCTTGCCGCGCTGTTTTGCGCTCGCGGCAAACGCTTCCGCAATCTCGTCCGCACCGCAGGCAACCGCGGCTGCATCGCCGGGGATGTAAATTTTCATGCTCACCGCTGCGCCTCCGCGACGAGTTGATCGATGCGCTTCTCATCGAGACGGCCGTAGATTTTTCCATCCAGCATGGCGGAGGGCGCGACCGAGCAAAGACCAAGGCAATAGATCGGCTCGAAGGTCACGCGGTCATCGGCGGTCGTCTCTCCGATCTTCACGCCAAGCTTCTGTTCGGCGCGCGTGCAAAGATGGTCGCCGCCGGCGGCCTGACAAGCTTCGGCGCGGCAGAGCTTGAGCACGCGGTTGCCCGCAGGTTCGCGGCGGAAGTCGTGATAGAAGGTGAACGTGCCGTGCACCTCGGCGCGCGAAAGATTGAGCGCCTCGGCAATCATCGGGATCACGGGCTCGGGCACATAGCCAAAACTATGCTGCACATCGTGCAGGATGGGCAGCACCGCGCCGTCTCGCGCGGCATGGCGCGCGATGATTTCGCGCGCGAGCGTCTCGTTCCAGGATTCGTATTTTCCCATAGGACTCAAGACCTTCTGCTACCGAGAACAGGTCTAAAGTGGCTAATTTGACCCACCCCAATCAATATTGGTGTTTCGTGCTGCAATAGAGAATAACTATTGAAACACCCTTCGTAGGGCCAATTTGGCGGGCAATTCTTCAAGCTCTCAGGCTATCGATGCACTATTTATATGATTTCATTGGATATTTTCCATGAAATGATGATCGAGTATTTCTATGGGACGGTAGTGCTCGGGAATTGTCCGAAACGACACTCCGGCCTTTCCTCATTTTCAGCGTGAACTCGCCGCTGGGTTCGGGCGCCGACTGGGTTAGTGTGCGCTGAAAATGAAAGTCGCCTCGAGGCCCGGCCCGGAATGCACTGGCTTTACACCGTCTTCTATACGCTGCTCGCAATCGCACTGACGCCCTACATCCTCGGGCTGTTCCTCCCTCGCAAGTTCGCGATCCAGCGAGAAGTCGTGGTCGCGCGACCGGCGCAGGAGGTTTTCGGATTCATGCGCATGCTGAAGAACCAGGAGCGCTACAGCACCTACGCCCAGGCCGATCCCGCGATGAAGATCGCCTATAGCGGCACCGACGGCACGGTCGGCGCGAAGGTTTCCTGGGACAGCGAGGACCGCAATGTCGGCAAGAGCGAACAGGAAATCATTGCGCTTGAGGACGGCAGAAGGATCGAAATCGAAATCCGCTTTCGCGAGCCGTTTCAATCGGTCGATCCGCTGGTGACCGAGATCGAAGCCCTGGGCCCGAACCAAACGCGCATTCGCAACACTTACCACGGCAAAATTCGCTACCCTTATAATCTGCTGGTGTGGTGGGTCATGGCGAAAATCCGCGAGAACATGCAGGCTTCACTCGACAACGCCAAGGTGGCGCTGGAAGCCGAAAAAACCGCCGCTTGATTTTGGCGGCAAGGACGAGGACATTAGCCATGTTCCTCCCGAGCTGTCGCATCCGGATTCACTTCCACGGAAATGCGACTGCCTCAGCGAAGTGCAGCGCGGATGCCTGCACCGGAACAGACCGCGGCGCGGCACTGTCCTATTTTCTGTAAACGGAGATCGCCATGAATGCGCCCGTCGTTCGTCTCACCAGCCTCGCCCACGGCGGCGGCTGCGGCTGCAAACTCGCGCCGAACGTTTTGCAGGAGTTGCTGGCGGGTCATCCGCAGGCAAATGCGTTCGCACCCCTGCTCGTGGGTACGGAGACCAGCGACGACGCTGCAGTTTGGAAGCTCGACGACAATACCTGCATCATTGCGACGACCGATTTCTTCATGCCGGTCGTCGATGATCCGCGCGACTTCGGCCGCATCGCCGCAACCAACGCGATCTCCGACGTCTATGCGATGGGTGGCAAGCCTATCTTTGCGCTTGCGATTCTCGGCATGCCGCTCGGCAAACTTCCGGTGGAAACGGTGCGCGGCATTCTGGAAGGCGGCGCGAGCATCTGCGCCGAAGCCGGTATTCCCGTTGCCGGTGGCCATTCCATCGATGCGCCGGAGCCGATCTATGGCCTTGCCGTTATCGGCACCTGCAAGCCCGAGCATGTCCGCCGCAATGCCGACGCAAAACCCGGCGACGCGCTCATTCTCACCAAAGCGATCGGTGTCGGAATTTATTCGGCGGCCCTGAAGAAAGGCATTCTCTCCGGCGCGCAATATGCCGAGATGATCGGCACCACGACGCTGTTGAACAAGGTCGGCGCCGAACTTGCCGCCGACAGCGACGTTCACGCCATTACCGACGTGACCGGCTTTGGGGTACTCGGCCACGCCGCCGAGCTTGCACGCGGCTCGAAAACAAGCGTCGAGATCGATTGCGGCAAAGTCAGCTATCTCAGTGCGGCACGCGAACTTGCACAGGCGGGGCATGTGACGGGCGCGTCGCATCGCAACTGGGCAAGCTACGATGCGAACATAAAACTGCCCGGGAATCTACCGGAATGGCAGCAGCACCTGCTCACTGATCCGCAGACCTCAGGTGGGCTGCTCGTCACCTGCGCGGCGGGATCGGCCGAACGCATTCTCGGCCAGATCAAGGCCGCCGGTTATCCGGCAGCCAGCATCATCGGACGCGTCGAAGCCGGCCCCCCAGAAGTGCGCGTCGTCGCCTGACCGCGGCGACTATTTGCAGCCCGGCCAGGCTTCGTTTTCCATCCAGGCTTCATAAGCCTCGGAGATTGCGTTTCCGGTCACGAGCTGCGCGCGCCAATCGGCGTGCGCGGGCGCCAGCAGCACCATCCAGCCCTCGCCGTAACAATCCTCGTTGATCAGTCGCGTCTGCGCCGCTGCCTGGTCGTTGATGCCGGCAACACTCGCATCGAACGCGCCGCGGACAGACCCGATCCATTTCGCGCTTTCCACGGTGGCAAAGGCTTTCCCTTTATCCACCGAGGTGCCGGCGCGTTTGGGTGTAAACACAATCACCTCACGCGCCAGCGCAACGCCCACAACCGTCATTCCGGCGCGCACGAGACCGTCCTGCGCCGGTGCGTACCAGACGTGACGCGGGACATCGTAATAGAGAGTGTCAGGAAAATTGCAGCCGCGAACGATTGTCACGATCAATTCCTAGTAGCTCAGAACGCGATACTCGTCGCCCATCAGCCGTTCGATCATGTCGGCCGTGCCCATCATGCCTGCACATTCGGGAATGAGATCGGTGTCCTTGGCATCGAATAAATCGAGATTGGCGGGACAGGCCCAGAACCTCGCGCCGTGGTCATGGGCTTCGCGGATCCAGTCATATACCGTCTTGGGATGACCGTGCTTGACGTGAATCTTTTCGGCGACACCCTTAAGCATCAACTTGCCTGCGGTCGCCGCGCAGACGATGTCGACTTCGTAGTCCATCGCTGCCGCCACCGCAGCGTGATAGAACGGCGCGGCAAGCTCCTCGTTGTTTCGAGGATCGGTATTCACTAGCACGACGAGCAATTTGCGCTTCATGCTGCCGCTCTCTGGTGCCCCGGCAATACAAAATCATCGCGGCCATATTCTTCCGCGAACAGGCTTTCCTGCATTGCATGTTCTTCCGGGGTGACCTCGCCTGTCACGGCTTCTCGGCCCAGCGCGGTCGTGATCGGCCGGACGAGCAATTCCGTCGCCTTGCCTGCCGTGACCTTTCGGTTTGCGGCTTGTTCGAGCGTGGTCACCCGGCACGCAAGCGCTTGAGGCGGGAAGCGAAGTGCGGCGGACATCGCGTCAAGATCCGGTGAGACAAGGAGGGAGCCCTGATAGACGAAAGTTGCGCCCTCGAAACAGCCGCTCGCACCGAGGAGTTTTCGTCCGGAGACTTCGACCGCATTGTCACCTGCGAATTGCGCCTCGACGCCGAAGGAAGACAAGTGTTTCGCGATCGCGCTGCAAATTTTTTCCGAGAACTGCCGCGGATCGTTGCCTGCGGCTCGCCGCGAGAGAACCAGATCCCAGGTGAGCACGCCAGAATCCATATAAACCGCACCGCCGCCTGTGATCCGGCGCGCAATTTCGATCCCGCGTGTGCTGCATTGCGCAAGGTCTGCAGCGTCTGCTGCGTTCTGATTTCGGCCGAGCAGGACCGACTTCGGATAACGATAGAGCCGAAGCGTATCCGGGATGCGGCCGAGGGCATGCAACTCCATCATGGCGGCCGTGAGCGCTACGTTTCCGCGGGCGCCGCGGCCTTCATCCCTGAGCAGGCGCAACGGCGTCATTGCGCCTGAGCCTCTTCGATCTTGAGCCGCCGCCCCCATTTATCGAAGAAATGTCCTTCATTGAGGACCAGCCGGTCCTCGATAATCCGTTTTTCCAGCAGCCGCAGTTCGCTGCGCGCATGCGCATCCTCAAACAGCCCGCCGTTCTCGTCGCGCATGGGCATGAGCATGGCGCCGTCCCAGTTGACGTTGGCGCCGCGCATCATCTCGCTGAACGCGATCCAGTCGATCTCGTCGCCGATCACATGCAGGAAGGTCGAGCGCAGTGGCGTCACTTCGATGCCGCCGATCGCGACCAGCACCACGAGCGCGGTGAACGGCCCGGCGTCATCAAATTCTTCCGCGATCCAGTCGTTAAACTGGAACGGCCGGGAGTCCTCAGGCGACTTCGACAAGCGGCAACTCCGGGAGATCGCGCTGCATCAGTGTCAGGAACGGCGCTTCGCGATTCTGCGAGAACCAAGCCTCGAAGTCCGCCAGCTCCTGCGCAACTTTTGCGGCATCCTCGGCTTTCGCCTCTGCCTTGCCGGCGTGCCAGAGTGCGAGCGCGACCGGCGTGAACTTCTCCGCAACCTCGCGCTGCGACTGGCTGCCGCCGCTCCAGCCGACTTCCGCAAGGAAAGTCTCATTGGCCTTTGCCGTCGCGTCTTCCTCGTTCTCCGCACCCGCGACGGCTTGCCCGACCGACTTCATCAGGTTGAGGCGGCGAAAGGCGAAGGCACGCTCTTCCTCGAGCTCGCGAATGCGTTTCTGGATGTTGTTGCGGAATTCATCCTCGGCCGCATTTGCCGCGCGCGCGACGCGATCCAGTTCTTCGAAATATTTCTGAAGTTCGGGATTGGTCATCGGACGATCCTCCGTTTATCTGGCGGAAGAGAATGGGAGTCGAACCCACCAA
>JAEZFA010000169.1 GCA_023417665.1 Pseudomonadota bacterium
GGTGAAGGCGGCCGGCGAACTCGGAATCCGCTATCTCACGATCTACAGTTTCAGCTCCGAAAACTGGACGCGGCCTGCCGAAGAGATCGACGACCTGATGGGTCTTCTGAAGCGTTTCGTGCGGAACGATCTCGCGGATCTGCACAAGAACGACGTCCGCGTCCGCATCATTGGCGAGCGCGCAAATCTGAAGCCCGACATTGCGGCACTCCTGAACGAAGCCGAAGAACTCACGCGAGACAACAAGAGCCAGACGCTGGTGGTGGCGTTCAATTACGGCGCCCAGCAGGAAATCGTGGAGGCGGCGCGCAAGCTTGCGACGCAGGTCGCGAGCGGAGCGCTGGCACCACAGGATATCAACGCGGCGAAGATTGCCGCCAATCTTCAAACCAAAGACATTCCCGACCCCGATCTCATCATCCGCACGAGCGGCGAACAGCGGCTTTCGAATTTCCTGTTGTGGCAGGCGGCCTATGCCGAGTTTCTGTTCGTGCCGACGCATTGGCCGGACTTCGACAAGGCGGCACTCGAGGCTGCCGTCGAGGAATTTCACAAGCGCGAGCGCCGCTTCGGCGGCCTGACGGCAAAAGCGAGGGCGTGAGGTGAGCGAGACACCAGCGGCGCAACCCTCTTCCTCGATGGCAAGCGACCTGAAACGCCGCGTGCCTTCGGCGATTGCCATGATCCTGCTCGCGCTCGGCGCGACCTGGTATGGCAGCTTTCCGTTTCTGCTGTTCTGGACGCTCGCGGCGCTGATCGTCTGGTACGAATGGGCGGTCATCGTCGGCGTCCGGCACAAGACGACGGTTCTGGCGCTCGGAGTTTTCGCGATTGCGATCGCCGCCGTACTGGTCAGCATGCATCTTCCTTACGCGGCACTTGGCGCGGTGGCGGCGGGCGCGGTGCTGGCGTTTGCGCTGGCCGGCGAAAAAAACGAAACCAGACTTTGGAGCGGCGGCGGCCTGATTTACGCCGCGCTGGCGTTCCTGCCGGTCGTGCTTTTGCGAAACGATGCGGAGTACGGTCTCTACGCCGTGATCTGGCTTTATGCGGTGGTGTGGCTCACCGATATCGCGGCCTATTTCGCGGGGCGCTTCATCGGCGGGCCGAAGCTTGCGCCTGCGATCAGCCCGAAGAAAACATGGTCCGGGGCGATTGGCGGCACCGTGTTCGGCGTGTTCGGCGGCGTCGCGGTCGCGGCTTATGCGACGGGGCAGGTCGCGCTGATGCACGTCGTGATCGCGCTGGTCGTTTCCGTCTTCTCCCAGTGCGGCCATATCTTCGAATCCTTCGTGAAGCGTAAGTTCGGCAAGAAAGATTCCTCCGGCTTCCTGCCGGGCCACGGCGGCGTGATGGACCGGATCGACGGTTTCATCGCCGCGGCGGTGCTCGCGCTTCTGATCGGCTTTGCACACCGCGCGAGCCCTGCTGCCGGACTGCTGCAGTGGTAAAAAGCGTCAGCGTTCTCGGCGCGACCGGATCGATCGGAACCAGTGCGCTCGATCTGATGCGCGGCGGCGGCTATCGCGTGGTGGCGCTGACGGCGAAACGCGATGCCGGAAAACTCGCCGCCCTCGCGCAGGAATTTCAGGCGACGGTTGCAGTCGTATCGGACGAGACGGCTTATCCGGAATTGAAAGCGCTGCTTGCGGGCACGGCCACGAAAGTGCTCGCGGGCGCGGAAGGAATGCGCGAAGCCGCAGCAGAGAATTCGGAAATTCTGCTTTCGGCGATCGTGGGTGCCGCCGGTCTTGCGCCGACCATGGCGGGCTTTTCCGCAAACCGAAAGGTAGCGCTCGCGAACAAGGAATGTCTGGTCACGGCGGGGCGGCTGTTCATTCGCGAGGCGGAGAAGAGCGGCACGACGATCCTGCCGGTCGATTCCGAACACAACGCGGTTTTTCAGGCGCTGGCCTGCGGCAAGCAGGAAGCCGTGTCCAAAATCACGCTCACGGCTTCCGGCGGCCCGTTTCGCGCGCTCAGCCGCGAACGGCTCGCGCTGGTCACGCCGGAAGAAGCGGTGCGCCATCCGAACTGGTCGATGGGCGCGAAAATCTCGATCGATTCCGCGACGCTGATGAACAAGGGGTTGGAGCTGATCGAGGCCCGCTATCTGTTCGATCTCGCACCGGCGCAGCTCGACGTCGTCATCCATCCGCAATCCGTCGTGCATGCACTGGTCGAGTTCCACGACGGCTCGGTAATGGCGCAGATGGCCCATCCCGACATGCGCATTCCCATCGGCTTCTGTCTCGGCTGGCCCGAGCGGATCGCCTGGGAAGCACCGAAGCTCGACCTTGCGCGCCTCGGGACGCTGACCTTCGAGAAACCCGATTGCGAGCGGTTCCCGGCGCTCCAGCTTGCGCGGCAGGCCATGGAACAGGAGGGGAGTGCCCCGAACGTGCTCAACGCGGCGAACGAGGTCGCAATCGAGGCATTCCAAGCCCGGCGGCTGTCGTTTCAGGGAATTCCGGCGCTGGTCGAGGCGGTTCTCGAAAAAGCCGCCAAAGAAGGCTTACTCGCAGAGGCGAATACGGTTAATGACGCGCTCCGCGTTGACCATGTCGCGAGAAGTTTAGCCGCGACCCTCTTGCCTCAATTCGCCGCAAAGGCATCCTAACGCGGTAAGAGATCAGAAAGGGCGTCAGGAATGGAACTGTTGAACCTGCTCGGAGCCAAGGGCGGCTGGATTCTTGGCTACGTCATTCCGTTCCTTTTCGTTCTGACCATCGTCGTTTTCTTTCACGAACTGGGACATTTCTGGGTCGCGCGCCGGTGGGGCGTGAAGATCGATGCATT
>JAEZFA010000187.1 GCA_023417665.1 Pseudomonadota bacterium
GGCGAACTCGCGATCGCGCAGGCCGTGATCTATCTTGCCACCGCGCCGAAATCGAACGCCGCTTATGTCGCCTACAAGAGCGCGATGCGGACCGCAAAAGACGCCGGCTCGCTGGTGCCGCCCAAGCACATTCTCAATGCGCCGACCAAGCTGATGAAGGAGGAAGGGTATTCCTCCGGCTATCAATATGATCATGATGCCGACGAAGCGTTTTCCGGGCAGGACTATTTCCCGGAACAGCTCGGCCGGCAGGAATTCTATCATCCGGTCGAACGCGGGTTCGAGCGCGAATTGAAGAAGCGCATGGAATACTGGGCGAAGCTGCGCGGACAAAAAGAATGACGCGCCTCGTCATGCTCGCGGCCCTAGCGTTCGCGCTCGTCATGCCGCTGGAAGCGAATGCGCAATGCGTGCGTCTCGCGCCCGATGTCTGCGTCACGAAAAAATCCTACGATGCGCCGGTCAACGAGCAGCCGTTCTACGGTTTTGCCGACAAGACGCCGGCCATGGTTGCGGCCGATGAAAAGTTCATGATCGATGCGGTGCAGGCGGGCAAGAACAAGGTGTATCTCGCTGCGATCATGCGCGGGCAGGAAGCGTTTTCCCGCGGCGATTTCGCGACCGCCGCACAGCGCTTCAATCAGGCCTATCTGCTCGAGAAGAACGAAAGCCGCATCTATCACGGTTTCGCGCTGATCGCGTTCTATCGTTTCCGCGACGCCGCCTATGCGGAAGAATTGCTCAAGATCGCCTTAGCCCAGCCAAATCCGGCGCCGTCGCTGCGTGGTGACTACGGTCATGTGTTGATGATCGGAAAGCGGGCGGAGGAAGCGCGGCCGCATCTGGAGCAGGCCGTGAAGGATGTCCCGAACGCGGTGCTTTACTGGAACGACCTGACTTTCGCGCGGCTTTTGACCCGGGACCGATTCGGCGCCTGCGATGCTTCCGCGCAAACCTTGAAGCTGTCGCCGCCGCCTGCGATTGCAAACGGCATCAACTTCCTGCGCTCGAAGCTTGATTGCAGCTAGCGCTCAGCGCTTGTTCGGCTGCGGCACGGGCGTGCGCATGTATTTGTTGTCGTAGGGGTTCTTCGACGTATTGAGATTCGGTGGCGTCGACGGCTGGGTCTGGACGGGCGGGGACTGCACCGGTGGATTCACCTTGATCGTGCCGGGGTCCATCTGCCGCGGCTGTTGCGCCATGGATGCGCTCATGCCGAAGGTGAAAACCGTCATCACCGTCATGGCTACCAAGAGATGGCGCATTGAACTCACTCCCTGTCGGGCGGTTCGCCCCGGTCCCGCGGTGATAAACGCTCTCGCTTAACGCCAGGTTCCCGGAAATGCTTGTCTTCTAAACAGGCAAAATCGCGACAATCCGGTAGCTTAACGGATCAATCACCACGATCTTTTCGTCGGCGACGACGTAGAAGAACCCGCCATATTCGGGTGCAATTTCAGCCACTTCCTTGGGGAACGGGTAGAAATGGAGGTTGCGCGGCACCTCTGCGCCCACCGCAAGTGTAATCTGCAGTTTCGCAACGTGATCGACCTTGGCGTTCTTCACATGGTCGCGGATTTGCTCCTGCTGCTGGGAGGAAATGGGCGGTGCAGGCTGGGCGTCGGCGGGCGGCGCGACCGCCCCGGTGGACTGGGCCAGTGCCGCTCCCGGAATCAGCATCGCCGCGAGCAGCAGAAAAAGGGCATAGCGCACAGGCATATCGCGGTGGTTTCCTCGTTTGATTTGTGCGGGTTTGTGATGATTGCTAACGCTTGGGGCGCGGACTAGGTTCCGTTCACGTTTCCCCTCAAATCCAGTTTGTTCCCCATGTACGCGCTTTTTCTGGTTGTTCTCGGCGGCGGCATCGGTGCGGGGTTGCGCCATGGCGTGAACTTGGGTGCTGCGCGTTATCTCGGCACGCAGTTTCCCTGGGGAACCCTCACGGTGAATATCGTCGGGTCATTTCTGATGGGCTTACTCGCCGCATGGTTTGCTTTTCGCGGTGATCAGCAGACCCCGCAATCGCTACGGCTGTTTCTCACGACCGGAATCCTCGGCGGCTTCACGACCTTCTCGGCATTCTCGCTCGACTTCGCGCTGCTGTTCGAGCGGGGCGATGGCATGCTGGCGATGACTTACGTCGCCGCATCGGTCGTCCTGTCGCTGCTCGCAATTTTCGCCGGCCTCTGGGTCGTGCGCACCTTCGCGTGACGTCATGGCAGTTCAGACACGCAAGATAAAAGCGGACGAAGAGGGCATGCGGCTGGACCGGTGGTTCAAGACGCATTTTCCCGATCTGTCGTTCGGTCATCTGCAGAAGCTGCTTCGCACCGGCCAGGTGCGGGTCGATGGCGCGCGCGCAAAAACCAACACGCGGCTTGAGCCTGGCATGGCGGTGCGCGTGCCGCCGCTCTCGCGCAGCGTGAAAGAGAGCGAGGATGCCGCTGCCGGCGAGCCTGCGCCACCCCGCAGCGGTACGCTGAAGCCGCCGTCGAAGATGGGCGATGCAAAGTCGGATGCGGCGTTCATCAAGTCCATCACGCTTTACGAAGACCGCGAGGTGATGGTGCTGAACAAGCCGTTTGGGCTCGCGGTGCAGGGTGGCTCCGGCACGACGCGCCATATCGACGGCATGCTCGAAAGCCTGCGCGGCAAGGATGGGCAGAAGCCGCGGCTCGTGCATCGCATCGACAAGGATACCTGCGGCATTCTTCTGATCGCGAAGACGCGGCTCGCCGCGGCGACGCTCGCGAAAACCTTCCGCTCGCGCGCCGCGCGCAAGATCTACTGGGCGCTTGTCGCGGGCGTGCCGAAGCCGCGGCAGGGACGGATCTCGACCTACCTCGCGAAAGGCGCGGGCGAGGGCGGCGAACTCATGCGGGTCGCGCGGCACGGCGAGGAGGAAGCTAGTCACGCCGTCACCTATTACGCGGTGGTCGATCAGGCCGCGCACAAGCTTTCCTGGCTTTCGCTGAAGCCCGTCACCGGCAGAACCCATCAGCTTCGCGCGCATACCGCGCATATCGGGCATCCGATCGTGGGCGATCCGAAATACTTCTCCATCGAAAACTGGGAATTTCCCGGCGGGATGCAGAACCGACTGCATCTGCTTGCGCGCCGCCTCGTGATCCCGCACCCGAAGGGCGAGGGCGTGATCGACGTTTCCGCGCCGCTGCCGCCGCATATGCAGCAGTCGTGGAATCTGCTCGGGCTCGACGCAAAGGCCTACGATCCGATCGTGGACGCGCCGGAAGAATGAGCGACGACGACAACCCGATGAAGCGCGCGCAGGCCGCGATGCGCGCCGCCTTGCCGAAGCGCTTCTACAAGGAAGCGTCGATCGGCGCGGGTGACGGCGGCTTTCCGATCCTGCTCGACGGCCGCGCGGCGAAGACGCCGGCGCGAAAGCCGCTGGCGCTGCCGAGTGCCGCGCTTGCCGCAGCCATCGCCGCCGAATGGAATGCGATCGAGGACGTAATCGATCCCTCGCTGCTGCCGCTGACGCGGCTTGCCAATCTTGCAATCGACGCGGTGGCGGAAGCGCCGCAGCCGGTGATCGAAGAGGTCGTGCAATATGCCGGAAGCGACCTCGTATGCTATCGCGCGGACGGTCCGGCAGCGCTCGTCGCGTTACAGAACGAGCGCTGGAATCCGGTGCTCGACTGGGCGGCGGCCTCGCTTGGCGCACGCTTCGTGCTTGCGGAGGGTGTGATGCATGTGCGTCAGCCGGATGCGGCGCTCGCAGCGGTGCGGGAAGCGGCCGAAGCGCTGGCGCGGCCCTTCGCGCTGACGGCGGCGGCGAGCGCCACCAATATCGGCGGCTCGGCGCTGATCGCGCTTGCGCTCGCCCGCGGTGCGCTAACGGGAGACGAAGCGTGGAACGCCGCGCATGTCGACGAGCAATGGAGTATCAGCCAGTGGGGCGAAGACATGGAGGCGCAGCAGCGCCTTGCCGCGCGGCATGTCGAGTTCACCGCGGCCGCGAAAATGCTTTCCCTGCTACGCTGACCGGCGGAGCCGATCAGCTTTCCTTCCCGATCCGGCCGAGATGCGTGTCGGCAAAGCCGGTTTCGTATTTCAGGCCATAGCCGAGCATGCGATCCATGCCGATATGGGCGAGCCAGATCAGGGCAATCGCAAGCACAAGCGGTTCGGACCAGGCATAAGCCCAGGCACCGATGGCGATCGGCACCGCGGTCAGGTGGAAGGCGTTGTAAAGCTGGGCGCCGACGCGGGCATTGCGCAGGTAGCCGATCATGCCGAGGTCGGGCGCAAGGATGAGCGCGCCGAACAGCCACCACGAATAGCCGAGCTTGGCATAGGCGTAGATGCAGACCACGAAGAGGGCGAAGCCTTCGGCCTTCAGGATCATGCGCGGGTGGCCGCCCACGGCGGGAGCTTCAGCGTTCATCGGATATCCTTGGACGTGTGCACGGGGATTTGATCGGCCACGATACCGGCTCGCAGGCCGTCATGCTATGAACCCGCGGCCAATGGCGGGGGAAGCCCATGAAAATCGTGCTCGATCTTTCGCAGCTTCTGGAGGACGGCGAGATCACGCCGGCCGAAGCGGAGAAGCTCAAGCGGCTTTCCGTGAGGTCCACCGGCTCGCTCGCCTTCAATATCCTGATCGGCTTCGGCGTGATTGCGGTTGCGGTCGGCGCGATTGCGCTGGTGCCGGACGCGGTCACGGGCATCGTGCTCGGCAGTATCGTGTTCGCGATCGGGCTCGCGCTGCTCTATTACTCGCCGCTCGAATGGGGCGTGCTCGGCAATATCTGCGTGATCCTCGGCGCGCTGGGGCTTGGCGGCGGCGTGGTTTACATGACCGAGGGATCGGTCTGGGCGTTCCTCGGCTGCGCCGTCGGCTTTGCGCTCGCCGGCGTCATCGCCCGCAGCGGACTTCTCGTTGCGCTTGCGGTGCTGGCGCTGTCATCGGTGCTCGGCGCGCGAACCGGCTATTTCCATGCCAGCTATTTTCTCGGCATCAAGGAGCCGACGCTCACCATCATCGCGTTCAGTCTGCTCACGCTCGCTGCCTATCAGGTTTCGCTGATGGTGCATGCGGCCTATGAGCGGCTTGCGCTGATGGCGGCGCGGGTCTCGATCCTGCTCGTCAATTTCGGATTCTGGATCGGTTCGCTCTGGGGCGACCGGCTGGAACAGATCTCCGGCCTGTTCGGCCGCGCGAAAGAGAACGTGCTTACGATCCCGCGCATTGCTTTCGTCGTCGGCTGGGCGTTGGCGCTGATCGTCTTTGCGGTCTGGGCCATGAAGAACGATCGCCGCTGGGTGGTGAATGTCTGCGCGGTGTTCGGCGCGATCCATTTCTATACGCAGTTCTTCGAGCGGCTCGGGCCCAACCCGCTGGCAATTCTGGTGGGTGGCGTTTCCGCGCTCGGAATTGCGATTGCCATCTGGCAGTTCAACAAGCGGGCAGTGGCGAACCCGACCTGAAAATTGTCCCGATTGGAATAGAAGCTCGCGCGCATGAGAATTCTTGTCGTCCTGCTGACGCTTGCTGCGGCGGTGCCGGCGCAAGCCCAGGTGTCTGAGCGCCAGATCGTGGTGCGCGACGAGCTTGCGAAAGCCTTCAGCGAGATCGGCACCGACGGCACCTTCGTGATGCTGGAGCTTGCCACCAATCGCGTGACGGTGGTGAATGCCGCGCGACACACGAAAGGCTTCCTGCCGGCATCGACCTTCAAGATACCGAATGCCCTGATCGCGCTCGAAACCGGGGTGATCAAGGATGCGAACCATCCCGTTTTCAAATGGGATGGCGTCAAGCGCGCCTTCGAGGTCTGGAACAAGGATCACACGCCGGCGAGTGCCTTCAAGGCGTCGGCGGTATGGGCGTTTCAGGAGATGGCGCGCGAGATCACCGCGACGCGGATGCGTGTTTTCGTTTCGCAGTTCGGCTACGGCAACCGCGACATCGGCGGCAACGAGGACTCGTTCTGGCTCGACGGGAAGCTTCGCATTTCCGCGCTCCAGCAGGTCGAGTTTCTGGAGCGGCTCTATATCGGCAAGCTGCCGGTGCATCCGAAGAACGTCGAGATCGTGAAGGAGATGATGTTCCTCGAGAAGATCGGGGACGCGACGTTGCGCGGGAAAACCGGCTGGATTCCTTCCGGCGACAACAAGATCGGCTGGTTCGTGGGATGGATCGAGCGGGGAGAGCAGGCTTTTCTCTTTGCGCTCAACCTCGACCCCATCGAGGAAAAGCACATCGCCGCCCGTATCGGTATTGCCAAGGCGCTGCTGGCGCAGCTCGGCGCGCTCCCGCGCTGACGACCCCCGTAAAAAGCGAAACCCGCCGGGCATTCCTGCCGGGCGGGCCAACCGTTCTTCGCCTCGTCGCTTTCCACCGCCTCCCAGTACATCCGTGGTGAGGGGCTAGGCTCCGCGAAGTCCGATGAAGCCTATATAGGCGCGCTTTGTGACGGTTCAATGACCCGCCGGAAAGAATCTTCAGGTCGCCGACCAGGCGACGTAGCGGTCGCGGCGGTGGTTGATCCAGATCACGAGGTTCATCGCGAGCGACCCCAGCACCGAAAACGCGACCAGCCGCCATTCGACCGCCAGCAGCGACGCGACCAGCACCACCAGATCGACGCCGAGCATCAGCTTGCCGGCGCGGATGCCGAATTTCTCCTGCACATAAAGCGCGAGGATGTTGATGCCGCCCAGGCTCGCCTGATGGCGGAACAGCACGATGAAGCCCATGCCGAACAACAGCCCGCCGAAGACTGCGGCATAGGCCGGGTCCAGCCTGCCGATCCCGATGAACAGCGGATGCGTCTCCGCCATGAGCGAGACCAGCGCGACCGCGCAGAAGGTTTTCGCGGTGAAGCGCCAGCCCATGCGCAGGAGCGCGAGCACATAGAACGGCAGGTTGATGAGGAAGAAGCCGAGGCCGAACGGGATCGCAAAGAGGTAAAGCCCGAGGAAGGCGATGCCCGCGGTACCGCCGGTAAGCAACCCCGCCTGCCGGAACAGCACGATCCCGAACGAGATGAACAGCGTGCCGACGAGGATCGCGAAGATGTCCTCGATCAGCGAATGTCTGGGGGCGGGGGATTCGGTGTCGCTCACGGGCGGGACCATAGCGAAACCGGCCGGCCGCGCCATGCGGCGAAGGGGGTATTTCTTCGGTCGCCGTCCCGGCCAGGCGGACGACGACATTTGCTTTCGGCCTGTGCTACTTTCCAGCCTGAAAATTGAGGGGCTCCTATCCATGAAAGACATTCTCGAAGCGCTTGAAACCCGCCGTGCGGAAGCCCGGCTCGGCGGCGGCGAGGCGCGGATCGAGGCGCAGCACAAGCGCGGCAAGCTGACCGCGCGCGAGCGCATCGCGCTCCTCCTGGACCGCGGCTCCTTCGAGGAATTCGACACCTTCGTGCAGCACCGCGCGACCGACTTCGGCATGGAAAAAACCAAGGTGCCGGGCGACGGCGTCGTCACCGGCTGGGGCACGGTAAACGGGCGACAGGTCTTCGTCTTCGCGAAGGACTTCACGGTGTTCGGCGGCTCGCTCTCCGAAAGCCATGCGCAGAAGATCACCAAGATTCAGGACATGGCGCTGAAGACCCGCGCGCCGATCATCGGGTTGTTCGACGCGGGCGGTGCCCGCATTCAGGAAGGTGTCGCGGCCCTCGGCGGCTATGGCGAGGTCTTCAAGCGCAACGTGATCGCGTCCGGCGTGATCCCGCAGATTTCCGTCATCATGGGTCCGTGCGCCGGGGGCGATGTGTATTCGCCGGCGATGACCGACTTCATCTTCATGGTGAAGGACACGAGCTACATGTTCGTCACCGGCCCCGATGTGGTGAAGACCGTGACCAACGAGGTGGTGACGGCGGAAGAGCTCGGCGGCGCTTCGGTGCACGCGACCAAATCCTCGGTCGCCGACGGCGCGTTCGAGAACGATGTCGAATGCCTGCTGCAGATGCGCCGGCTGATCGATTTCCTGCCGTCGAACTGCTCGGCGGGCGTGCCGGAATGGCCCTCGCTCGACGACGCCGACCGCATCGACAATTCCCTCGATACGCTGATTCCCGACAATCCGAACAAGCCCTACGACATGAAGGAGCTGATCCTGAAGGTCGTGGACGAGGGCGACTTCTTCGAGATATCGCCCACGTTTGCGAAGAACATCGTCACCGGCTTCGGCCGCATCGCCGGCCGCTCGGTCGGCTTTGTCGCCAACCAGCCTATGGTGCTGGCGGGCGTGCTCGATTCCGATGCGTCACGGAAGGCCGCGCGCTTCGTGCGCTTCTGCGACGCGTTCGAAATCCCGATCGTCACCTTCGTCGACGTGCCGGGCTTCCTGCCGGGCACGGCGCAGGAATATGGCGGGCTGATCAAGCATGGCGCCAAGCTCCTGTTCGCCTATTCGCAGGCGACGGTGCCGCTGGTCACCGTCATCACCCGCAAGGCGTTCGGCGGCGCCTATGACGTGATGGCGTCAAAGCATGTCGGCGGCGACCTGAACTATGCCTGGCCGTCGG
>JAEZFA010000210.1 GCA_023417665.1 Pseudomonadota bacterium
GAAAACGCACGGGCCCTCGACCTACAAGATCCCCGGCAGCCGCGACGTGCCGCCGGTGTTCAATGTCCGCATCCTCGAAAATGCGCCGAACCGCGAGGCGACCGTGTTCCGCTCCAAAGCGGTCGGCGAGCCGCCCCTGATGCTCGCGATCTCGGTCTGGCTTGCGATCCGCGACGCGATTGCGGCAAGCGGCGGCAGCGGCCCGGTCGAGATGGATGCGCCCGCAACGCCCGAGCGCATACTGGAGGCGATCTATCGCCGCCGCGCGCTCTCGTAACGCGCCATGAATTGCGGCGACATCTGTCGCAGCCTCGCCTCGTCGATGCGGCCCGAGCGCGTGATGTAGCGCATCGCGAAATCCAGCGGCGCGAGCTGCATATGCGCGGGGAAACTCTCGTACCACGAGGCGCTGGTTTTCGACGCCTGCACGATCTTCTCCACGATGGGCTTGCGATCCCGCTCGTAGCGCGCGAGGGCGGCGGGCAGTTGGTCTTCCGCTTCCAGCGCGGTGAAAAGTGCGATGGCGTCTTCCAGCGCCAGCCGCGTGCCGGAGCCGATCGAGAAATGCGCGGTATGCAGCGCGTCGCCCATGAGCACGACGTTTCCCTGCGACCAGCGCCCGTTCCAGATCCAGGGAAAGTCTCGCCAGACCGACTTGTTCGAGATCAGCGCATGGCCGTCGAGGGTATCGGCGAAGATGCGCTCGCATAAGGCGCGGCTTTCATCGGGGGAGCGATCCGCGAACCCCGCCCGATCGAAGGTGTCGCGATCGCATTCGACGATGAAGGTGCTTCTGTCCTTCGCATAGCGATAGTGATGCGCGTTGAGCGTTCCGTATTCGCATTCGATAAAAGTCTGCGTCAGCGTCGGAAAGGTCTTCGTGGTGCCGAACCAGATGAACTTGTTGCGAAACAGGTCTGTCGTCGTCTGAAAGCCGGGATTGCCTGCGCGCAGCACCGAGTTCACGCCGTCCGCCACGACCACGAGATCGTAGTGCTTCAACTCGTCGGCGGCGGATATTCTCTTCTCGTATTGCGGCGTCACGCCGACCGAAGCTGCCCGCGCCTGCAGCAACTGCAGGAACTCCAGCCGGCCAATGGCGGAGAAGCCGACGCCGTCGATGACGACACGCTCGCCGCGATGCACGAGCGTCATGTCCCGCCAGTGTTCCATGTACGGCGTGATCGCATCGACCGTTTGCGGATCGTCGGCGCGCAGGAAATCCAGCGCGCGGTCGGAAAACACCACGCCGAAGCCGAAGGTCGCGTCACATGCGTTCTGCTCGAACAGGCTCAGTTCGGCCGCCGGATGCCGGCGCTTCCAAAGATAGGAAAAGTAGAGCCCGGCAGGTCCGCAACCGACGACGGCAACTTTCAATTTCGCTTCCTCTCCGCGGCGGAAGGACTACACTCGCGCCAAACATACGAAGCGCGGCAGCACCTGCAAAGCCGCGCGAATGAGGAACGCCCCCGTGACTTTCACCAGTTTCAAGCCGCAGCATTTTCTCTGGGATCTCGCGAACGGGGTTGCGACCGTTACGCTGAACAGGCCCGAACGAAAGAACCCGCTGACCTTCGAATCCTACGCGGAACTGCGCGACACCTTCCGCGCGCTGAACGATGCGAAGGACGTGAAGACCGTGGTCATCACCGGCGCGGGCGGAAACTTCTGCTCCGGCGGCGACGTGCACGAGATCATCGGGCCGCTGGTGGAAATGCGCCGCAACAAGGATCATGCCGGCCTTCAGCAATTCACGCAGATGACCGGCGACCTCGTGAAAGCCATGCGCGGTTGTCCGCAGCCGATCATTGCCGCGATCGACGGGGTCTGCGCCGGCGCCGGCGCGATCCTCGCGATGGCCTCCGACCTGCGTTACGGCACCGCACAGAGCAAGGTCGCGTTTCTGTTCGTGCGGGTCGGGCTATCCGGCGCCGACATGGGGGCTTGCAATCTGTTGCCGCGCATCATCGGCGCGGGCCGCGCGGCCGAGCTGCTCTATACCGGCCGCGCCATGGGCGGCGAGGAAGCCGAGCGCTGGGGCTTCTACAACAGGCTATGCGCGCCCGAGAAAGTGCTGGAGGAAGCAACGGCGCTGGCAGGCGTGCTCGCGAACGGACCGACTTCCGCGCATGCCATGACCAAGCGCTGCCTGCATGACGAATGGGTCATGGAAATCGATCAGGCAATCGACCACGAGGCGCGCGAACAGGCGATCTGCATGCGCACCATGGATTTCGAGCGGGCTTACGAAGCCTTCGTCGCCAGGCAGAAGCCGGTGTTCAAAGGCGATTAATGATCGCGCTCGATGGAAATGACGGCTTAGACGTCCAGCGTTTTGCTTCCAAGTTCGTCGCGCCGGATCGCCTTATTCCGGCAGCACCGCGGTTGCCTCGATCTCGACGAGCGCCTGCTGCTCGACCAGCCCCGCGACCTGCACCACCGCCATCGCCGGAAAGTGCTTGCCCATGATCTCGCGATAGGCTGCGCCGATCTCGCGCTGCCGGCTGCGATAGTCCGCCATGTCGGTGACGTACCAGGTCAGCCGCACGATGTGCTGCGGTGCTGCGCCGGCTTCCGCGACAATGGCGACGATATTGGCGAGCGTCTGCCGGGTCTGCGCGGCAAGGCCTTCGGCAAACTTTCCCGTTTCATCCCAGCCGACGCAGCCGCCGGTGACGATCACGCGGCCCTTCGCGGCCATGCCGTCGGAATAGCCCTTGGGCTGCGGCCAGCCCTTGGGGCGCAGGACGACGGGCTCGGACCGGTTCTTATCCAACATGATTTCATCTTTCTGCGAATTACGAGGCGAGCTTCGCACTGACGGAAGCGACTGCCGCTTCGCGCAAGCGGAAGCGCTGGAGCTTGCCGGTGTCGGTCTTCGGCAGGCTGGCGACATATTCGACCGCGCGCGGGTACTTATAAGGCGCAACTTCGGTCTTCACGAAATCCTGCAGCGACTTTGTCATCGCGGTATCGCCTGCATGGCCCGGCTTCAACACGACATAGGCCTTCACGATCTGCCCGCGATCGGCGTCGGGGCAACCGACCACCCCGCATTCGGCCACCGCGGGGTGCGCGAGCAGCACCGATTCCACTTCCGGTCCGGCGATGTTGTAGCCCGCCGACACGATCATGTCGTCGGATCGCGCCTGATACCAGAAATAGCCTTCCTGATCGCAGAGATAAGTGTCGCCGGTGATGTTCCAGCCACTCTCGACGTATTTCCCCTGCCGCTCGTCCGCGAGATAGCGGCATCCGGTGGGGCCGCGCACGACAAGGCGTCCCGGCACGTTCGGCGGCAGCGCGTTGCCGTGCTCGTCGATGACCATGGCCTGATAACCCGGCACCGGTTTTCCGGTCGCGCCGGGGCGAAGGTCCTCTTCCGGCGAACCGATGAAGATGTGCAGCATTTCGGTCGAACCGATGCCGTCGAGAATCCGGATGCCGGTTGCCGCAAACCAAGCCTCCCATGTCGCCTTGGGAAGCGCTTCGCCGGCGGATACGCATTTTCGCAACGAGGAAATATCGCGGCCCTCGAGCTTTGCGAGGATCGCGCGATAGGCGGTCGGCGCGGTGAAGCAGATGGTCGCGCGATGCTGCTCGATCGCGGCGAGCAGGTCGTCGGGCGTGGCCTTTTCCAGCAGCACCGTCGAAGCGCCCACCCGCATCGGAAACAACACGAGCCCGCCGGTGCCGAAGGTGAAGGCGAGCGGCGGCGAACCGATGAAGCGGTCGTCCGCGTTCGCGCGCAGAACATATTTGCCGTAGCTGTCGCAAACCGCGAGCAGGTCGCGATGGAAATGCATGGTGCCCTTGGGCTGGCCGGTGGTGCCTGAGGTAAAAGCGATCAGGCAGACGTCGTCGGCCGCGGTATCGCAGGCGGAGAAGTTCTCGTAGCCCGGCTGCGCCATCAGGGTTTCAAGCCCGCCCTGCCCCCAATAGACGAGCTTCTTCAGTTCGGGCGCGAGCGGCCTGGTCTTCTCCATCTCCTCGGAGAGCCGCGCGTCGCAAAGCGCGAAGGCAATCTTCGCCTTCTCCACGACGTAGGAGATTTCCTTTGCGCGCAGGAGCGGCATGGTCGCAACCACGATGCCGCCGGCTTTCAGGACCGCGAAATAGGTCGCGACCATCATCGCATTGTTGGCCGAGCGCAAGAGCACGCGATTGCCGGGCACGAGGCCGAGATCGCGCACCAGCACGTTCGCGATGCGGTTCACGCGCTCCTGCAACTGCACATAGGTCAGCGTTTCAGCCTGCGTTACGATGCAAGGCCGGTTGCCGTTGCCCTCTTCCACCCTGCGGTCGAGCAGTTCGACCGCCGCGTTCAGCCGTTGCGGATACTGCAATTCGGGAAGGTCGAACACGAAGGCAGGCTGGGCGGCGGCGGATGGCAGGTTGTCTCTTGCGAAGGTGTCGACATGGGCGCTGGCTGACATCTGAACCTCCTTGCCGTTTCAATCCGGCGCGACAGCGCTGCGCACGCTGGTTTTCAGTTTGCCGAGCAGCTTCGTCAGCGCGGCGAGATCGGCCTGCGCGAGTCCGCCGAACATCGCGGCGATCCAGTCTTCATGCTCGCGCGCCATGCGCGCGAACTGCCGGCGGCCCTTCTCGGTGAGGCTCACGATATGCGAGCGGCGGTCGCTCTTGTGGCGTTTGCGCGCGATCACCTCTTCGGCGACGAGCCGGTCGACGAGGCCCGTGACGTTGCCGTTCGTCACCATCATGCGCTGGGAAAGCTCGCCCAGCGTCATGCCGTGCGGCTTGCGCTCGAGCTGCGCCATGAGATCGAAGCGCGGTAGCGTGACTTCAAAGCGCTCGCGCAGGCGGCGGCGGATTTCGGTTTCGATCAGCGTATTGGTGGCAAGCAGCCGCAGCCAGAGCCGCAGCTCGGCTTTATGATCGCCGGGGGCCTCGGCGATCTTGGTTTCGGCGTCGAGCGCCGCGGACGGGTCCAGCTCCATTTTCGGGCCATTTCTATCCGGCTTGCGACGAAATTACTTTAAGCCTAAACTATTTTTCCTGCAAGCGGCCAAACGCGGGGGTTTTCGATGCGCATCGCAATCGTGGGCGGCGGACCGGCCGGGGTCTATTTCGCGATCCTTGCGGCCAAGGCCTGGCCCAAAGTCGAGATCGACGTGTTCGAGCGCAACCGCGCCGACGACACCTTCGGCTTCGGCGTGGTGTTTTCCGACGAGACGCTCGACACCTTCAAGAAGCACGACCGGGAAAGCTATCAGGCAATCGCCGACAACTTCGCCTATTGGGACGACATCGAGATTCACTTCAAAGGCAGCCTGCACCGGATCGGCGGCAACGGCTTCTGCGGCTGCGCGCGGACCACGCTGCTGAAACTTCTGCACGACCGCGCGCGCTCCCTCGGCGTGAAGCTGCATTTCGAGACGGAAGTGGATCCGTCGCTCGCTTCCCTCAAAGGTTACGACCTGATCGTCGCGGCGGACGGCGCAAACAGCCGCATCCGCGAAGCGCACCGCGAGCACTTCGACACCGAGATCGACTATCGCCCGAACAAGTTCACCTGGATGGGCTCGACCCGCACGCTCGATGCCTTCACGTTCTTCTTCAAGCAGACGCAATACGGCATCGTCATTGCGCATTGCTATCAGTATGAACCGGGCCGCTCGACGTGGATTTTTGAAGTGCAGCCCGACACGTTCGAACGTGCCGGCTTCGAGAAACTGTCGGAGGCGGAGTCCGCGCGCTTTCTCGAAGACCTGTTTGCGCAGGAGCTTGCCGGTCACAAGCTGATCACCAATCGCTCGATGTGGCGAAACTTCCCGCGCATCGCCAATGCGCGCTGGGTGATGGACAACGTGGTGTTGATCGGCGACGCCAAGGCGACCGCGCATTTCTCGATCGGCTCGGGCACCAAGCTTGCGATGGAAGATGCGATCGCGCTCTATCAGTCGCTTGCCGGCGCGAGGCTCGATGTTGCGGCAGCGCTTTCGCACTTCGAAACCTCGCGGCGCGAGGACGTCGAGAAGACCCAGCATGCCGCCGATGTCTCGCTGGTCTGGTTCGAGCATGTCGATCGCTTCTGGAACATGGATCCGCGCCAGTTCGCTTTCGGCCTGATGACGCGCTCGAAAGCGATCACCTGGGACAACCTGCAACTGCGCGCGCCGGAATTCGTCGCCGAGGCCGGCGAAATGTTTGCCGAGACGGTGCCGGGCGCGAGCCGCGAAAAGCCGCTGCCGCCGATGTTCCAGCCGTTGCGCCTGCGCGAAATGACGATCCCGAACCGCGTCGTGGTTTCGCCGATGTGCCAGTATTCGGCAAATGACGGCGTGCCGAACGACTGGCATCTGGTGCATCTGGGAGGTCGCGCGATCGGCGGCGCGGGTCTTGTCTATACCGAGATGACCGACGTTTCCGCGCTGGCACGCATCTCGCCGGGTTGCGCCGGCATCTATACCGACGAACAGGAAGCGGCATGGAAGCGCGTCACCGATTTCGTTCACGCGAACTCGGCGTCGAAGATCTGCCTGCAGCTCGGCCATGCCGGCCGCAAGGGAGCGACCAAGCTGATGTGGGACGGCATCGACGAACCGCTGGAGAGCGGCGCCTGGCCGATCATCGCGCCCTCGCCGCTGCCTTATTACCCGCATAGCGCGGTGCCGCGCCAAATGACCCGCGCCGACATGGACGAGGTGAAAGCCGACTTCGTCGCCGCCGCGAAACGCGCGGAACGCGCGGGCTTCGACATGCTGGAGCTGCATTGCGCGCACGGCTATCTGCTTGCGAGCTTCATCTCGCCGCTCACGAACCAGCGCCGCGACGAATATGGCGGCTCGCTCGAAAATCGCCTGCGCTTTCCGCTCGAAGTCTTCCGCGCGATCCGCGAAAGCTGGCCGCGCGAAAAGCCGATGTCGGTGCGCATTTCCGCGACCGACTGGAAGGACGGCGGCATCACCGGCGACGACTCGGTCGAAATCTCCCGCGCCTTTGCGCAGGAAGGCTGCGATCTGATCGACGTCTCGACCGGACAGACGGTTTACGACGCCGAGCCGGTGTTCGGCCGCATGTTCCAGACGCCCTATTCGGACCAGATCCGCAACGAAGCCAACATCGCGACGATGTGCGTCGGCAACATCACGAGCGCGGATCAGGTGAACACCATTCTGGCGGCGGGCCGCGCCGATCTCGTCGCGCTTGCGCGGCCGCATCTGGTCGATCCTTATTTCACGATGCGCGCAGCCGCCTGGTATGGCGTCGATACGATCGCGTGCCCGCCGCAATATCTTTCCGGCAAGGATCAGGCGTTGCGCACCGCCGCACGCGAACGCGCCGATCTCGCGGAACTCCGGCGCAAGGTGAAGCCGCGCAGTCACCAGCGCGGCGTGTCCCGCGAAGCGGCAGAGTAGCTGCCACAATTTTTGGAAATCCCGCACAGCGGACGACTTGCTGCGCCGCATCATGCGCGCGCCCGACCTGCGATGATTTCATGCATCGCCGGGCCTTCGCACACGCCGCAAAGCTATTGACGAATGCTTCGCAAGTGCCTGAAAGTCTTGAGCGATGGCTCACGAAGCCAGCGTTCGAAACGGCCTTGCAAGGTGTGCTGCAAAGCTCAGGCGTCAAACAACGATCACCAACAAAAACAACAACGCAGCGCACCAACGGCCGTCAATTCCTTAGGGAGGAAACTGAAGATGAAATGGCAACTGCCCAAGAAAGTGCTCGGGCTTGCTGCCGTCGGTCTTATGGCCGGCGCCGGCTATCTCGCGCTGCCGCAGAAATCCGAGGCGCAAAGCGGAACGATCAAGATCGCCTATGTGGACCCGCTGTCGGGTCCGATGGCCGGTATCGGTGACACCGGCCTGAAGAATTTCCAGTTCATTCTCGAACAGATCAACGCCAAGGGCGGCGCAAACGGCAAGAAGCTCGAAATCGTGCCGTTCGACAACAAGCTGAACGCCCAGGAAACCATCGTGCAGGTGCAGAAGGCCATCGACCAGGGCATTCGCATCATCACGCAGGGTAACGGCACCGCGTTCGCCATCGCGATCTCGGAATTCGTCACCAAGTACAACGAGCGCAACCCCGGCAAGGAAGTGGTTTATCTCAACTACGCCGCGGTTGACCCGATCCTGACCAACGAGAAGTGCAGCTACTGGCACTTCCGCTGGGACGCCAACACCGAACAGAAGATGGCTGCGATCACGACCTTCCTGAAGGACAAGAAGGACGTGAAGAAGATGTACCTGATCAATCAGGATTACGCCTTCGGTCACGGCGTGCGCGATCTCGCGGTGAAGTTCCTGAAGGAAAAGCGCCCCGACATCGAAATCGTCGGCAATGAAGTGCATCCGCTCGCCAAGGTCACCGACTTCGCGCCCTATATCGCGAAGATCAAGGCTTCCGGCGCCGACAGCGTCATCACCGGCAACTGGGGCTCCGACATGGCGCTCCTGATCAAGGCCGCGGCCGACGCTGGCCTGCAGGTTAACTTCTTCACCTTCTATGCCGGCGGCACCGGCGGTCCGACGGCGGTGAAGCAGGCCAACCTCGCAAACCGCGTCTATGCGGTCGGCGAAGGCTTCGCCAACATCCCGCACAAGGAATCGCAGGAGTTCGAAAAGGAACTGCGCGCCAAGTATGGCCTCAGCCTGTTCTATCCGCGCGGCGTCAACCAGATGCGCATGCTCGCGGAAGCGATCAACAAGGCGAAGTCGGACGACCCGAAGAAGTTCGCGGCCGTGTTGCATGACATGAAGTTCGAGGTGTTCAACGGCGGCCAGGGTTACATCCGCCCCGACGACCACCAGTTCATGCAGCCGCTCTACATGGCCGTATTCGGCCCGATCAAGTCCGATCAGCCGTTCGACGAAGAAAAGACCGGCTGGGGCTGGAGCATCGCAGGCAAGGTCGATCCGAAGGACACGCTCGTCCCGACCACCTGCAAGATGAACAAGCCGTCCTAACCGGCTTTGTCGAAACGTCCGGCCGGAGC
>JAEZFA010000239.1 GCA_023417665.1 Pseudomonadota bacterium
GTCTATAAATTCCTCGGCCTCACCGTCGGCGTGATCGTGCACGGGCTCGACGACGCCGAACGCAAGACCGCCTACGAATGCGACGTCACCTACGGCACCAACAACGAGCTTGGCTTCGACTATCTGCGCGACAACATGAAATACGAACTGCCGCAGATGGTGCAGCGTCCGCATTTCTACCCGATCGTCCACGAAGTCGACTCGATCCTGGTCGACGAGGCGCGCACCCCGCTGATCATCTCCGGTCCGCTCGACGACCGCTCGGAATTCTACAACACCATCGACCGCTACATTCCGAACCTGAAGCCGGAAGACTACGAACTCGACGAGAAGCAGCGCACCGTGACGCTCGCCGAATCCGGCATGGAGCGTATGGAGCACATGCTTCGCGAGGCGAAGCTGCTCAAGGCCGATTCCCTTTACGACATCGAGAACGTCTCGGTGGTCCACCACGTCAACCAGGGCCTGCGCGCGCACAAGCTGTTCACGCGCGACAAGGACTACATCGTCAAAGACGGCGAAGTCGTCATCATCGACGAATTCACCGGCCGCATGATGCCCGGCCGCCGCTATTCGGAAGGCCTGCACCAGGCGCTCGAAGCCAAAGAGAACGTCACGATCCAGCCCGAAAACCAGACGCTGGCCTCGATCACCTTCCAGAACTATTTCCGGCTTTATCAGAAGCTGGCGGGCATGACCGGCACCGCTTCGACCGAGGCCGACGAATTCCAGGACATCTACAAGCTCGAAGTGGTCGAAGTGCCGACCAACATCGCGGTGAGCCGCGTCGACGAGCACGACGAGGTCTATCGGACCGCGGAAGAGAAATACAAGGCGATCATCGAGACGATCGACGACTGCAAGACCCGCGGCCAGCCGATTCTGGTGGGCACCACCTCGATCGAGAAATCCGAGCAGCTCGCCGCCGCGCTGAAAGCCAAGGGCTTCAAGCAGAAGGAATTCTCCGACGCCGACGCCTTCCGCCCGCTCTATGACGGCGACCAGAAGTCCTCGCAGGAAAAGGTCTTTGCGGTTCTGAACGCGCGTTATCACGAACAGGAAGCGCAGATCATCGGCCAGGCCGGCATTCCCGGCGCGGTCACGATCGCGACCAACATGGCCGGCCGCGGCACCGACATCCAGCTCGGCGGCAACGCCGACATGCGCATCAAGAACGAACTCGGCGACATGGAGCCGGGCGAACAGCGCCGGCAGGCCGAACAGAAAATCCGCGACGAAATCGCGAAACTGAAGGAAGTCGCGCTGAAGGCCGGCGGTCTTTACGTCATCGGCACCGAGCGCCACGAAAGCCGCCGCATCGACAACCAGCTTCGCGGCCGCTCCGGCCGTCAGGGCGATCCGGGCCGCTCGAAGTTCTATCTCTCGCTCGAAGACGACCTGATGCGCATCTTCGGCTCGAACAATCTGGGCGGCATGCTCCAGAAACTCGGCCTCGAGGAAGGCGAAGCGATCGTCCATCCCTGGATCAACAAGGCGCTGGAAAAGGCGCAGCAGAAGGTCGAAGCGCGCAACTTCGACATCCGCAAGAACCTCCTGAAATACGACGACGTTTCCAACGACCAGCGCAAGGTGATCTTCGAGCAGCGCATCGACCTGATGCGAGAAACCGATGTCTCCGAAACCATCGCCGACATGCGCCACTCGGTCATCGACGAGTTGGTGACGCGCCACATCCCGCCGAACGCCTATGCCGAACAGTGGGACACCGAGGGCCTGGAGCGCGAAGTCAGCGAGACCCTCGGCCTGAACCTGCCGGTGCAGGAATGGGCCAAGGAAGAAGGCATCGCCGACGATGAGGTGAAGGAACGCATCACCCGCGCCGCCGACGAGGTCATGGCGGCGAAGGTCGCCAAATACGGCCCCGAACTGATGCGCTACGTCGAGAAGTCGGTGCTGATGCAGACGCTCGACCATCTGTGGCGCGAGCATCTCGTGATGCTCGAACATTTGCGCCAGGTGATCGGCCTGCGCGGCTTCGGACAGCGCGACCCGCTGAACGAATACAAGTCCGAAGCCTTCACGCTGTTCGAGAACCTGCTGGTCAGGCTCCGCCAACTGGTGTCGGGACAACTGCTCAACATCGAGATCATGGAGCGTCCGCCGGAGCAGGAACTCCCCGAGATGCATGCGAGCCACATCAACCCCGATAGCGGCGTCGATGAAATGGCCGAGCCGGTGCGCGTCACCGCGGGCGCGCAACCCAAGGGCGACCGTTCGTCCAAGAACCCGAACGACTGGGGCAAGGTCGGACGCAACGAGCCCTGCCCCTGCGGCTCCGGCAAGAAGTTCAAGAACTGCCACGGCCGCCTCGCCTGATACAGCGGCAGGCCACGAAAAAAGAAAAAGGCGCCGTCATGCGGCGCCTTTTTTCTTGTCCGGCGACGAAAGCCGTTACTGCGTGAAGGCGTCGAAGCGGCCATTCGCAGGGCGGAACGGCGCCACCGAATTCAGCGACGTGGTCTGGTTCGCGCGCGGGGCCTCGGTCTGCTGCTGCTTCTTTTTCGGCGGCTGCTTCGCCTGCCGGCGCTGCTTCTGCTTCGCGGCCGGTGTCGGCGTATCGTCTTCCTCGACGGCATCGGCCTGGGCGGCGGCCTGCTGTGCCTGCACCGAGCTCATCGGCACGCGACCGGCGAACACCGGATTGGAGCCGCCGTCGTTATAGGTGCGCACGGGTGCCGCGGGCATGTTGCGCGTGAACATCGTGGTGATGTCGTTCTGGTCCGTATTCCGCCGGGTCTGCAGAAGCTGCGCGATCTCGGGCTGGAGATGATAGCTCGGGCAGGGGCGCGACGGATCGAACGGTTTCATCGGATCGTCCGGCACCGCGTTGAAAATGTATCGCTTCGCGCAGACGTCGATCTTCGGTTCCTGCCGGGTCACGTCGAAGTGGTCGCTGCCTTCTTTCAGCATGCGCCAGAACGACTGATTCGGATTGTTGCGATGACGCGCCAGATTGGCGGCGGTCATGCGAAACGGAAATGCCTGCACCTGGAAGGCAAGCTGGCCGCCGTCGAACGCCTCTCGCGCCAGCGCGAAGATGTCGGCGATTTGCTCGTCGGTCATGGCGTAGCAGCCCGAGGACGAGCAATCGCCATGCACCATCAGGTGCGCGCCGGTGCGGTTATGCGCGCGGTCGAAATCGTTCGGAAAGCCGAGGTTGAACGCGAGGTGATAGCTCGAATGCGGGTTCATCTGCTCGGGGCGGATGAAATAGAAACCTTCGGGTGCCTGCCGGTCGCCGGTCTTGATCTTCGGCCCGAGCTCGCCCGACCATTTGCAGATCGGAAATTTCTTCAGAAGCTCGTAGCGACCCGCGGTGGTCTTCTTCCAGATTTCGAGTTCGGACTCTTCCTTGTAGATGCGAAGCAGGATCGGCGACTCTTTGGTCATGCCCTTCTGCTGCATAAGCGCCGCGGTCTGCGGCGAGATCGGGCGCAGGTGCTTTTTGTTGCTGTCGGGGCCATAAGCGAAATTCTCGGCGCTGCACCCGGCCAGCACCAGGGCGCAGACCGCCGTTGCGGCCGCAAGACGGATCGCTGATTTCGGACGGCGCAGCTTCAACGCGAACTCCAGCAAATGCGCAGAAAAATTACCGGTCCCCATTGCCTAATGCGTTACCCTTGACGGCTCGTTACCGCAACCGCAGTTCTTGCAGGACAAAAGCCGGCTCGCGCATAAGTGACTGAAAAATCAGAGATTCCGGCCGATGGCGAGAAACTTCTCGGCCCGGTGACTCCGAATTTGATCGCGCGACAAGCCATTGAACCCCGTCAGAGCGCCTTCAATAGCCTTACCAGTGGCCGAAATCGTGGCCTCCGGATGGCGGTGGGCCCCGCCGGCGGGCTCGGGAATGATCTCATCCACCACCCCGAAACGGAGCAGGTCCTGTGCGGTGATTTTCATGTTGGTCGCCGCTTCCTGCGCCTTGGTGGTGTCGCGCCACAGGATCGAGGCCGCCCCTTCGGGCGAAATCACGCTGTAGATCGAATGCTCCAGCATCAGCACCTTGTTCGAGGTGGCAATCGCAATCGCTCCGCCGGAGCCGCCCTCGCCGATCACGACCGCGACATTCGGCACGCCCAGCGCAAGGCCCGCATCGGTCGAGCGCGCGATGGCTTCGGCCTGACCGCGCTCCTCGGCGTCGATGCCGGGATAGGCGCCGGCCGTATCGACCAGCGTCACCACCGGCAGTTCGAAGCGATCGGCCATTTCCATGAGCCGCACCGCTTTCCGGTAGCCTTCGGGACGGGCCATGCCGAAATTGTGCTGGATGCGCGCTTCGGTGGTCGAGCCTTTCTCGTGGCCGATGACGCAGACGCTCTGGCCCTGAAAGCGGGCGAAGCCCCCCAGGATCGCGTGGTCGTCGCCGAACTTGCGGTCGCCCGCGAGCGGCGTGAATTCCTCGAACAGACGCGCGATGTAGTCGGAAAAATGCGGACGCTGCGGATGCCGCGCGACCTGCGTTTTCTGCCAGGGCGTCAGGCTTTCATAGAGCTCCGAAAGCGTCAGTTCGGATTTCGCTTCAAGCCGCGCGATATCTTCCGTGATCGCGACCGCTTCGCCCGATGCGGCGAGCGTGCGGAACTCCTCGATCTTGGCGTCGAGTTCGGCAATCGGCTTTTCGAAGTCGAGATAAGTGCGCATCGGCTCTCAAGGGCGTTCGAGGCACTGATGCCCCTGCAAAAACCGGCGGAAGCTGCATGCCGACCCCGCCCAAGTCAAGTTACGCAGCGGAAATGCGGTTTATTTTCCGGCGAGCGGGTGCAGATCGCGCACCATGTTCTTGAGCCGTTCGTCCAGCACATGCGTGTAAATCTGCGTGGTCGAGATGTCCGCGTGCCCGAGCAGCGCCTGCACCACGCGAAGGTCTGCGCCATTGGCAAGCAGATGGCTCGCAAATGCATGGCGCAGCACATGCGGGCTGACCTTCGACGGCGCAATGCCGGCTTTGCTCGCGAGCATTTTCAGTTCGCGTGCGACATGCTGGCGCGTGACATGACCGCTCTCGCCGAACGAGGGAAACAGCCAGCGCGACGCCGCCTTGTCGCGCTCGCCGCACGCATCGAGATAGGCCTTCATCGCGCGCTTGGCGGCGTCCCCGATCGGAACCATGCGCTCCTTGTTGCCCTTGCCGCGCACGATAATGGCATCGCTCTTGGTGCGCGCGGCCGAAGCCGGCAACGCGATGAGTTCGGAGATGCGCAGTCCCGACGCATAGAGAAGCTCAAGGAGTGCCGCGAGCCGCAATGCGCGCAGCCGCCGCGCCGCGTCTTCCTTTGTTTCGCCGCCCTGCGCCGCCGCCTCATGCGCGGCCGCAAGCAGCTTTGAAACTTCATCGACCGTCATGACTTTGGGCAGCGGCCGCCCGCGGCGCGGCCCTTCGAGCACCGCGGCCGGATCGTCGCCGCGCAGTCCTTCGGCATAAAGAAAGCGATGCAGTTGCCGGATCGCGGAGAGCTTGCGCGCAACCGACGCGGCGGCAAGTTCGCGCCGCTTCAGCGCCGCGAGATAATCGCGAATGGTCTGGGTTTCGGCGCGACCGAAATCGCTTTTGTGGCCCGCCAGAAACTCAGCGTAGTCGTCGAGATCGCGGGCATAGGCGTCGAGCGTGTTCTTGCTGGCATTGCGTTCGGTGGCGAGCATGTCGAGAAACAGCGCGCGCTGGCCGCGCATGTCGCCGGCGCGTTTCGTGCCCGCGCTCATTTGCCGAAGCGATCCTGCGGGACGGTGATCGTGATCGTGCGCGGCGCGGGCTCCAGATAATTCGCAAGCAGCCACACCACGCCGTAGCCGATCCCGAACAGGATCGCGAGGACGGTGAGCAGGCGAACGAGCGTAGGCATGACGGCAATTTTTCCGAATCGGACCGCGCCGGACCGCGGCGCCCATTTTACAGGCTGCTGCGGAAGCGCCATATCTGCCCCGCAAGGATATCGAAGATGGCTCTTCCACCGCCGATTGCCCCTCACCCGCAGGCCGATCATTACCGCTCGCGCCTCGGCTGCCGCTCGCTGGTGCTGGTCGGCATGCCGGGCTCCGGCAAGAGCTCGATCGGCCGCAGGCTCGGCCAGCGGCTCGGGCTCGGCTTTTCCGACGCCGACACCGAGATCGAACGCGCGGCGAACATGACGATTCCCGAACTGTTCCAGACCAAGGGCGAAGCGGAATTCCGCAAGGGCGAGCAGAAGGTCATCGCGCGCCTGCTGGAAGCCGGACCGCAGGTGATTGCGACCGGCGGCGGCGCTTTCATGAATGAAGACACCCGCGCGCGCATTCGCGAGCGCGGGCTGTCGATCTGGCTGAAGGCCGATGTCGAAACCCTGCTGAAGCGCGTGCGGCGCAAGAGCAACCGCCCGCTGCTGCAGACCGCCGATCCGGAAGCGACCCTGCGCAATCTGCTTGCGACGCGCGAACCCGTCTATGCGCAGGCCGATCTTTGCGTTACCTCGTCCGAGGTGCCCCATGAAGAAGTCGTGGAGGCGATCGTCAATCGTCTCACGGAAACGCTCGCGGAGCCGCAGGCATGAAAGCTGCCGGAAAGAAAAAGAACACGCACGAAACCGTTCGCGTCCGGCTGGGCAAGCGCAGCTATGACATCCTGATCGGCGAACATTTGATTGCGGAAGCGGGCAAGCGCATCGCAAAACTCAAGCCCGGCACTGCGGTCGCGATCGTGACCGACGGCAATGTCGCGCATCATCATCTCGACGCGCTTGAGCAGTCGCTCGCCGCCGCCGGCGTCACCTATCGC
>JAEZFA010000283.1 GCA_023417665.1 Pseudomonadota bacterium
TTTGTGTATAAGAGACAGAGCTTGAAGCGCCAGCTATCGTTGACCGGCGGCTGCGACTGCGCGGCAGCGCAGCCCGCCGCAAGCGCGAAGGCAAGAACAAGAACCGGGCCGGCGATCTTTGCGTTCATGGCAGCTTCTCCCGCCAGAAAATAGAAACGCTCCCCGCACAATCAAGTACGGGGAGCGCAATCTTGTTCCTAATTTTAGGCTTTCGCGTGATCCTTATCCGAAAACCGGTACCCACTTTTCGGGGATCATGCGTTGTATTTCGCGTGATCCTTATCCGAAAACCGGTGCCCACTTTTCGGGGATCACGCGGTTAGGCGGCGGCCTTTTCGTTCTTCTTCGGCGCGAAGCGGCCGTAGAAGGTTTCGCCCTTGGCTGCCATTTCCTTGAGCAGCGCGTTCGGCGCGAAGCGCGGACCCTGCTTGCCGGCGAGCTTCTCGCAAAGCGCCACGAAGTTCTTCACGCCCATGAAGTCGATGTAGGAGAGCGTGCCGCCGGTGAAGGGCGCAAAGCCGAAGCCGAGGATCGAGCCCACATCCGCTTCGCGAACATCGGTGATGACGCCCTCTTCGACGCAGCGCGCGGTTTCCAGCGCCTGGATCACGAGGAAGCGCTGCTTCAGTTCTTCAACGTTGTAGGTCTCGGCAGGGCGAGGCTCGCCGACGATCTCGTAAATGCCCTGCCAGAGTTTTTTCGGGCCCTTCTCGGGATAATCGTAGAAGCCCTTGCCGTTCTTGCGGCCGAAGCGCTGGCGTTTCTCGACGAGTTCCTCGAGCAGCGCTTCCTGCTTCTCGTCGATCGCCGCTTCGCCAAGATCCGCCTTGGTCGCCTTCAAAATCTTCCAGGCGAGATCAATCGCGACTTCGTCGTTCAGCGAGAGCGGGCCGACCGGCATGCCGGCCATGCGGCCGACATTCTCGACCATCGCCGCAGGCACGCCTTCGGTCAGCATCATGTGGCCTTCGCGGATATAGGTTCCGACCACGCGCGAGGTGTAGAAGCCGCGTGAGTCTTCCACCACGATCGGCGTCTTCTTGATCGCGCGCACATAATCGAGTGCCACCGCGACCGCCTTGTCGCCGGTTTCCTTGCCCTTGATGATTTCGACCAGCATCATCTTCTCGACCGGCGAGAAGAAATGGATGCCGACGAAACGCTGCTTGTCCTTGGACATGTCGGCAAGCGAAGTAATCGGCAACGTCGAGGTATTGGAGCCGAAGATTGCGTCATCGCGAATGACGGCATCGACCTTCGCGATCACTTCCGCTTTCACCTTGCGGTCTTCGAACACGGCCTCGACCACGAGATCGACATCCTTGATGTCGTTGTAATCGGCGGTCGCCTTCACGCGCGCAAGCAGCTTTTCTTTATCAGCGGCCGTCGCACGGCCTTTCTTGATGCGGCCATCGATCACCGACTCGACATGCGCTTTGCCTTTGTCGGCAGCGGCCTGATCGCGGTCCACGAGAACCACTTCGATGCCGGCGTCGGCGGTAACGTAAGCGATGCCCGCACCCATGAAGCCCGCGCCTAGAACGGCAACCTTCTTGATGTTGCTCGCCGGAACGCCTTCCGGACGGCGGGCGCCCTTGTTGAGTTCCTGCATCGAGATGAAGAGCGAGCGGATCATGGCCGCCGCTTCCTTCGACTGCAGGATATGCGCGAACCAGCGCGACTCGACTTTCAGCGCGAGGTCCATCGGCAGCTGCAGGCCGTCATAGACGCACTGGAGAATGGCCTTGGCGGCCGGGTAATTGTCGTAGGTCTCGCGGCGATAGATCGCGTTCGCGGGCGGAAACACCATCATGCCGCCCTTGGAGAACACCGGGCCGCCCGGCAGCTTGAAGCCATCGACGTCCCAGGGCTGCACGCCCTTGCCGCCGTTCTTGATCCAGGCTTTTGCGGTTTCGATCAGCTTGTCCTGCGGGACGATCTGATCGACGAGCTTCATCTTCAGCGCCTTGTCGGCTTTCAGCGCTTCGCCCTTGAATAGCATCTGCAGCGCGTCCTGCGTCGGCACGATGCGCGGCACACGCTGGGTGCCACCGGCACCGGGGAACAAGCCGACCTTCACTTCCGGCAGGCCGAGCCGCAGCTTCGGATTGTCGCTCACCACGCGATGGTGACAGGAGAGCGCCAGTTCGAACGCGCCGCCCATGGCAGTGCCGTTCACCGCCGCAACCCACGGCTTGCCGGAGGTTTCGAGCTTGCGATAGGTGCGCGACATCGCGCTCGACTGCTCGAACAGGAATTTGTTCGCGGCTTCCGCGCCCTTTTCCTGGGCGAGCTTCTTGAACGTGTCGCCCATGGTTTCGAGCATGGTGAGGTCCGCGCCGCCGGAGAAGGTGTCTTTCCCCGAGGTCACGACGACGCCCTTCACGTTCGCATCGGCCGACATCTTGTCCACGATGTCGGCAAGCTGGGTCATCACGTCGGCCGAGAACACGTTCATCGAACGGTCCGGCATGTTCCAGGTGACGAGCGCAATGCCGTCGCCGTCCACGTCCAGCGTGAAATTCTTGTAGGCCATGTTATCCTCCCGTCGCTTGCGCTTCTGCGTTCAAGCGAAAATCAAACGCGTTCGATGATGGTGGCGGTGCCCATGCCGGCGCCGATGCAAAGCGTGACCAGCGCGGTCGACTTGCCGCTGCGCTCGAGTTCATCGAGCACCGTGCCGAAGATCATGGCGCCGGTCGCGCCCAGCGGATGGCCCATGGCAATCGCGCCGCCGCAGACGTTGATCTTGTCGCGCGGGATGTTGAAGGCCTGCATGTAGCGCAGCACGACCGAAGCGAAGGCTTCGTTGAGTTCGAAGAGATCGATGTCGTTGACCGTCATCTTCGCCTTCTTCAAGAGCTTCTCGGTCACGTCCACCGGGCCGGTGAGCATGATCGCGGGCTCCGAGCCGATATTCGCGAATGCGCGAATGCGCGCGCGGGGCTTCAATCCCGCCTTCTTGCCGGCTTCGGCATTACCGATCAGCACGGCCGCCGCGCCATCGACGATGCCCGAGGAGTTGCCGGCGTGATGCACATAATTGATTGCTTCGACTTCCGGGTGCGCCTGGATCGCAACAGCCGCGAAGCCGCCCATTTCGCCCATCTGCGGGAACGACGGCTTCAGTTGCGCCAGCGACTGCATGTCGGTCGAAGGACGCATGTGCTCGTCGTGATCGAGAATGGTGAGGCCGTTGACGTCCTTCACCGGCACGATCGAATTCTTGAAGCGGCCTTCCTTCCAGCTTTGCGCCGCAAGCTTCTGGCTTTCGACCGAATACTGGTCGACGTCGTCGCGCGAGAAGCCGTATTTGGTCGCGATCAGGTCAGCAGAGACGCCCTGCGGCATGAAGTAGGACTTCACCGCGATCTGCGGGTCCATCGGCCAGGCGCCGCCGGACGCGCCCATGCCGACGCGCGACATGGCTTCCACGCCGCCGCCGATCGTCATGTCGTGCTGGCCGGACATCACCTGTGCCGCTGCAAAGTTCACCGCGTCGAGGCCGGAAGCGCAGAAGCGATTGATCTGCACGCCGGGAACGTGATTGCCGTAGTCGGCGGTGAGTGCTGCGGCGCGCGCAATGTCGGAGCCGGCTTCGCCGACCGGATCGACGCAGCCGAGCACCACGTCGTCGACGAGATGCGTGTCGAGATTGTTGCGCTCCTTGATCGCCTTCAGCGCGGTGGTCGCGAGCGAAAGCGTCGAGACTTCGTGGAGCGAGCCGTCTTTCTTGCCGCGGCCGCGCGGGGTACGAACTGCGTCGTAAACATATGCTTCGGTCATTGGCGTCTCCCGTTGTTTGTTTTCCCTGGAAGCGTCAGAACGCTTCGGCGGGCATATCCATCAGATTGTCGGCGCCGGACTGGATGCGCTTCAGATGCGCGCCGGTTTCCGGCAACATGCGTTCGACGAAGAACTTGGCGGTCATGAGCTTCGCGTCCATCGCCGGCGCGGCATCACTTCCGTTCTTCTTTGCAAGCGCAACCTTCGCCATCTGCGCCCACATATATCCGAGTGCGACAAGCCCGAAGAGGTGCATGTAGTCGTAGGAACCGGCACCGGCATTGTCGGGCCGCTTCATCGCATTCTGCATGAACCACATGGTCGCGCCCTGCAGGTGCTTCAAGGACTCGCCGAGCGGCGCAACGAAAGGCTTCATCTTTTCGTCGGCTTCGTTCTCCTTCACGAAGCCGGAAACCTCGTTGAAGAATGCGGTAATCGCGCGGCCGCCGTCCTTCGGCAGCTTGCGGCCGACGAGATCGAGCGCCTGAATGCCGTTCGCACCCTCATAGATCATGGCGATGCGCGCATCGCGCACGAACTGCTCCATGCCGTGCTCGGCGATATAGCCGTGACCGCCGAATACCTGCTGCGCCATGACCGCATTCTGGAAACCGAGATCGGTCATCACGCCTTTAAGGATCGGCGTCAGGATTCCCATATAGTCGTCGGCAAGCTGCTTGGTCTTCTCGTCGGGCGAGCGCGAGAGCAGATCGGCCTGCAACGCAATCCAGATCATGAGCGCGCGGCCGCCTTCGTTCACGGCACGCATGGTCATCAGGTTCCGGCGGATGTCTGGATGCACGATGATCGGATCGGCCGGCTTCTCGGGGTTCTTCACGCCGCTGATCGAGCGGCCCTGCAGGCGATCCTTCGCGTAGATTACCGCGTTCTGATAGGCGACCTCGCCCTGCGCGAGCCCCTGAATCCCGACGCCGAGACGCGCGTCATTCATCATCACGAACATCGCCGGAAGCCCCCGGTTTTCCTCGCCGACCAGCCATCCGGTCGCGCCGTCATAATTCATGACGCAGGTCGAATTGCCGTGAATACCCATCTTGTGTTCGATGGAGCCGCAGATCAGCGAATTACGCTCGCCGACGCCGCCGTCCTTGGTCGGAATGAATTTCGGCACGACGAAGAGCGAAATGCCCTTCACGCCTTCCGGCGCGCCTTCGATGCGCGCCAGCACGAGATGCACGATGTTCTCGCTCATGTCGTGCTCGCCGGCGGAAATGAAAATCTTCGTGCCGGTGATCTTGTAGGAGCCGTCCGCCTGCTTCGCGGCTTTGGTCTTCAGGAGGCCAAGGTCGGTGCCGCAATGCGGCTCGGTCAGGTTCATGGTGCCGGTCCACTGACCGCCGATCATCTTCGGCAAATAGGTGTCGCGGATTTCTTCGCTGCCGTGAATGCGGATCGCGCGGCACGCGCCGAGCGTGAGGCCCGGATACATTGCGAATGCCATGTTGGCGCTGCTCATGTATTCGTTCAGGGCGGCACCGATCACGAACGGCAGGCCCTGGCCGCCGTATTTTTCTTCCGAAGAAAGGCCGATCCAGCCGCCTTCGGCCATCTGCTTGTAAGCGTCCTTGAAGCCCTTCGGCGTCGTCACCGAACCGTCGGCAGCACGCTTGCAGCCTTCGCGGTCGCCGACCTGATTGAGGGGGGCGAGCACCTCCTCGCAGAACTTTCCGCCTTCGGAAAGCACGGCCTCGATGGTGTCGGGCGTGGCGTCGGCAAAGCCCGGAAGGTTGTCGTAGCGCGCGATGTTGAAGACGTCGCGCAGCAGAAACATGGTGTCGTCAACGGGTGCTTTATAGACCGGCATGGATTCTCTCCGGAAAGACTGGCGTTCGGATTACGCGACGGCGGCGCCGCGCTCTTTCAACATTTCGGCGAGCGAACGGCTCGCGCGCTGCATGGCCTCGATCGCTTCGTCGATCTCGTCGCGCTGCTGCTTCAGCCGCTCGATGCGCTCGTTGAAGCGGGCGTAGGATACCTTGAGCTGCGTGACGCGGCTGTCACCGAGATCATAGAGATCGAGCATGGAGCGGATTTCTTCCAGCGAGAAGCCGACCCGCTTGCCCATCAAAACGAGCTTCAGGCGGGCCCGGTCGCGCCGCGAATAGAGCCGCTCCTGACCCTGCCGCCGGGGAGAAAGCAGTTCCTTCTCCTCGTAGAAACGCAGGGTCCGCGCGGTCACCCCGAATTCCCGGGCAAGATCGCGAATCGTGAAAATCTGCTCGCTGTTGCGTTCGGGACCGCCGGTATGGCTGTCGAACTCGGCCCACAGGTCACGGGATTGCGTGTCCTGCAGCGAAGTGGCCTCGATTGTCTGTGCCTGACCCATATTCCGTCTCCCTTGGCGTGTGGCCAGAAGGGTGCCCGGCCACAGGGTTGACCTTGACTGTACCTACGTTGACGTAAACGTCAAGCAAATTCTTAAGATCGACGCCCCGGCCCCACGGGGCGGTACCTATTTCTTAAGGATTTGAAGCGATCGGCGGGAAAATTAACCCAGCATTTACCGTAACTAACAAGATTTAGGGCAGCGGAGCGGCGCCGCCTGAGCCTTCATTCCCGGCGCCCCGCAGGATGGATCGGTAATGAGCGCAGGCGTCCCCTGGAGCGTAAGCGCGGTGGACCAGGATACCTGGGACGCTGCCCGCGAAGCTGCCCGGCGCGAGGGTCTCTCGGTCGGCGAGTGGCTCGAAGCCGCAATCCGCGAAAACACGCGACACGGCCACGGCCGTGGGCGCAGCCCCGTCACCAATTTCGATCACCGGCTCGACGATCTGGCCGAACAGATCAACATGATCGCGCGCCGCAATCCGGCGCCGCGTCCCGAACCGCAGCCACAACCGCGCGACAATGGCGGCGAGATTGCCGCATCGCTCGACTCGCTCACCACGCGGATCGACCTGATGCTCTCCAGCATGGAGCGCGCCGAACGAAACAACGGCCGCGAGGAAATCAGCTCCGCAATCCGCAAGCTCGATTCCCGGATCGAAACCATCCTGCTCGACCGGCCGTCCCGCGCACGCCGCGAGGATTCCGAAGTCGAAAACAAGCTCGGCGAAATGGCGCGCGTCATCTCGCAGATGAGCGAAAGGCTCGAGCGCGAAGTCGATGCGGCGGTCACGCCGGACCACGCGCCGACTGCCGACGAACTCGATGCCGCGGTTGCGGAAATCATGGAGCGCCAGTCGGTGCTCGACGGCACGCCCCGCCGCGGCCCCGCCCGTCCGGCGGCGCCCCGGCAGAAATCAGCGCCCGCTCCCGCGCCGCAATTCGCGAACTTCGAACGCCAGCTCAAGACCATCGCCGACGAAATGCAGTCGATGCGGGAGGCGAACGCGAAGGCCGACTACGCGCATATCGCGGAAGTCCGCCGCGACATCGCGGAACTCGCGCGCACCATGGCCGATCTTGCGCCGCGCCGCACGCTGGAGTCGCTCGAACAGACGGTCGATGCGCTCGCGCGCAAGGTCGATCGTGCGGCGATGAACTCGCCGAAGGAAAGCCGCTCGGCGCAGGCGGTGCTCACCGCGCTCGACGAAATCCGCGTGGCGCTCGCCAATGTGCGGCCGGCGGAATCCTTCATCTCGGTCGAAGGCGATCTCAACGCGCTGTCGGACAAGCTCGACGTCATCAATGCGAAAAGCATCGACGGTACGACCGTCGCGCGCATCCAGAACCAGATTCAGGAAGTCCGCGACCTGCTTTCCAACGCGCTGCCGGCGCAGAATCTCCAGACCGTCGTCGCGCAGATCGAGGCGATCGCCGGCAAGGTCGAACGCATTTCGGTGCCCGATGACAGCGGCGTGCGCGATATCGTCGGCGCGCTCGAACACCGGATCGACGCACTCGCGGACCGCATCGAACGCAGCGCGCAGGAGGCGGCACAGGCCGCTTATGCCGCGCAGGCGACGCAAGCGACGCTGGCTCCGGTCCATGTCGTGGCCGAGCCGAACAACGAAGCCTTCGACCGCATCCACGAACGGCTCGACTCGCTGCAATCGGCGCTGGACCGCACCGAGAACCCGAACCCGATGGGTCTGGAAGAGACCATGCGCGGCCTCGTGGAGCGGCTTGACGCCTCCGAAGCGAAGCTCGCCAATCTCGGCGCGATCGAACGGGGCATCTCCGATCTTTCGACCCAGTTCGACAAGGCCCGCGCCAACGCGATGGATGTCGCCGAACGCGCGGCGAAGACCGCGCTTCGCGAACTCCATGCCGCGCGGCAGACCATGCCGCAGCAGGTAGCAGCGGCACAACAACAAGCAGCACCCGCTGCACCCCTGCAGCCGGAAATGCCGAGCGAAAAGCCGCTTGCTGGCGAACCGCGCGGCACGCGCAGCGTGACGATGGTGACGCCGCCCGCAGATACGCAACGCTTCACGCGCTCGCAGCCGGTCACGGTCCGCTCCAAGGACGAATTCGTCGCGACCGACGGCTTGCCGGCCGACTATCCGCTCGAGCCGGGTTCGGGTGCGCCGCGGTCGCGGCCCACCCCGGTGCAGCAGCGCATCGCGCAGTCGGAAGCCGCCGTCGCCGATATCGCGCCGCGCACAACGGACGCTAACGCGAAGACCTCGGATTTCATCGCGGCCGCTCGCCGTGCGGCCCAGGCTGCGGCGGCGGAAGCACCGGACGAGCCTGTTGCCGACGGAACTCCGGAAGCGAAAAAGAAACGGACGATCGCCGGCCTGTTTGCACGCTCGCGCCGCGCGGTGCTGCTCGGGCTCGTGGTCGCCATACTTGGCTTCAGCGTCGTGCGCTTTTTCGACGTCAGCTTCATCGCCAGCCTGATCGGCGGAAGCGAGACCGTTACCGCGCCGCAGCCGCCGTCCATCCCGCAAAAGGAAACGCCGGCCGCGCAGCAGCCTGTCGCCCCGCAGTCGATCGTGGTGCCGCCGGCCGTGCAGCAGCGCTCGATGATTCCGGGAATCATCGACCCGACCGCCTCGCTCGCGCCCGCCTCCGGTATCCTGGCGCCGCAGTCGACGTCGCTCTTCGCGAGCATGCCCGACGACGCCTTGACGACGCAGAGCGCAACGCAGGCACCCAAGGTGCAGCAGGTCAGCGTGCAGTCCGCGCAACCGCAGACCCCGGCGCCGGCAAAGCAGCATCAGGCAAGCGCCCCGGTCGCTCTCACGGCCCACAACGAACTACCCGTCGATATCGGCACCGCCGCGCTGCGCCACGCTGCCGCGAATGGCGATCCTGCTGCAACTTTCGAGATCGGCGAGCGCTATCTCAACGGCACGGGCGTCACCGCGAATGCGCAGGAAGCGATCAAGTGGTTCGAGCGCGCCGTCGCCAAGGGCTCGGCGCCGGCCGCCTTCCGACTCGGCATGGCCTACGAAAAAGGTCAGGGCGTGCAACGCGATCGCGGCCGTGCCCGGACGAATTACGTGCTCGCGGCGGAGCGCGGTCATCTGAAGGCGATGCATAACCTCGCCGTCATGATGGTCGAAGATTCCGGCCCCAGTGGAAAACCCGATTACGCAAGCGCAATCCCGTGGTTCCGCCAGGCCGCCGACCGTGGCCTGCGCGACAGCCAGTACAATCTCGGCGTGCTCTATGCCCGCGGCATGGGCGTGAGCCAGAATCTCGCGGAATCCTATCGCTGGTTCTCGCTCGCGGCGAACCAGGGCGATACCGATGCCGCGAAAAAGCGCGATGACGTGGCCAAGCGGCTCGACCAGCAGACGCTGATGGCGGCCCGGCTCGCGGTGCAGACCTGGCAAGCGCAGCCCGCCGATGGCTCGGTAAACAATCCGCCGCTGCGCGCCGAATGGCAGGTCGTGATGGCTGCTCCGCGAAAGAAGCAAAAGAAGTAACTCTTTCGCGCACACGTCATTGACAAGAACGGGCGGCGACATGTTCATGCCGTAGTGCTGCCGCTAGAAGAGCGGCCACGCGATAAGTGCCCGGAAGCCTGCTTTGTCGATTTACCTTCCGATAGCCGAACTGCCGGTCAATATCCTTCTGATATTCGGGCTGGGGATCGCGGTCGGCTTCATCTCGGGCATGTTCGGCGTCGGCGGCGGCTTCCTGATGACGCCGATGCTCATTCTGGTCGGTATTCCCCCCGCGGTCGCGGTGGCGAGCGTGCCGAGCCACATGGCGGCTTCCTCAATTACCGGCGTTCTGTCCTATTGGCGCAAAAAGCTCGTCGATAGCGGGCTCGGGCTCGTGCTCCTGTCAGGCGGCATGCTCGGCACCGCAGCCGGTGTCTGGATCTTCTCGCTGTTGCGCCGGCTCGGCCAGCTCGACCTCATCATCAATCTTTCCTACATCGTGTTGCTGTCGATCATCGGCACGCTGATGATCGTCGAAAGCGTCCGCGCGCTGTTGCGCTCGATGCAGGGCCAGCAGGCCGTCCTACGCCGCCCCGGCACGCATGCCTGGTTTCACGGCCTGCCGCTGAAATTCCGCTTCCGCCAGTCTCGCATCTATGTGTCCGCCATTCCGGTTACCGCGATCGGCTTCGGCGTCGGTCTGCTGGGCGCGCTGATGGGCATCGGCGGCGGCTTCCTGCTCATTCCGGCGCTGATTTATCTGCTGCGGGTTCCGACCGCGGTGGCCGTCGGTACGGCGCAGTTTCTCACCCTCTTCACGATGCTCGCGGCAACGATCCTGCACGCGGTCGAGAACCGCTCGGTCGACGTGGTGCTTGCGTTCACGCTCATGATCGGCGGCGTGATCGGCGCGACATCCGGTGCCCGCGCGGGCCAGGCGATCCGGGCGGAGCAGTTGCGCTTCCTGCTCGGGCTCCTGATCTTCGCGGTCGCAGCCCGCGTCGGGCTCGATCTCATCCGCACGCCGCTCGAACTGTTCTCCGTGATTTCGGAGGCAGCGAAATGAGTTTGCGCAAATCCGCAGTATTCCTCCTGCTCGGCCTTCTGCTTGCACCTTATCTGGTGATCCCGGCGCAAGCCGAGCGGCTTGTCACATCGCTTTCGACGCACCGGGTGCTCATCAGCTCGAACTTCACCGGCACTTCGCTCGTGCTGTTCGCGGCGATCGAGGACAGCGACGCACCGCGCGACAAGCCGAAGAAATACGATGTCGCGATCACCGTACGCGGTCCTGCGACCACCTTCGTCACCCGCCGCAAGGAGCGGATTCTCGGGCTCTGGGTGAACTACGAGTCACGCCGTTATCCCGATACGCCGTCTTATCTTGCGGTGCTGAGCAACCGCCCGCCCTCGGAATTCGGGCCGCTCGACCTGCAGGCGAAATACAAGATCGGCCTTGCCTATGCGGCGCTGCCGCCGACCATTCTTGCCGATGAGGAATTCGGCCAGGCGCTGCTACGCGTGAAAAAAGCCGAAGGCCTCTTCCACGAAGAAACCAATGCCGTGACGTTTCTGACGCCGACGCTGTTTCGCGCGACCGTGCCGATCCCCGGCACCGCACCCACCGGCGCTTACGAGATCGATGTGCATGTGTTCTCGAACGGCGTGCTTGCCGCACAGCAAACGACCGCAATCGAGGTCGTGAAAACCGGGTTCGAGGCATTCGTCGCGCAATCGGCGCGGGAGGCGAGCCTCAATTACGGCCTTGGCGTCGCACTTCTCGCTTTTGTTGTCGGAACGCTTGCCGGTCTGATATTCCGGCGCAGCTGACGGCTTTTTTCAGGAGGATCCGATGGCGGACGATGGCTTGCGGCGCTTTCTCGGCGGCTCGCCTTTGGGCGTGGTGATCAAGCTTGCGCTGCTCTCGATCCTCGTCGGTTTCGTGCTCACGGTCATCGGGCTCGATCCGCGCAATATCCTGTGGAGCATCGAGGCGCTGTTTCGCAGCGTCTTCAATCTCGGCTTCGAAGCCTTCGAATGGCTGTGGCGCTATCTTCTGCTCGGGGCGGTGATCGTGCTGCCGATCTGGCTGATCATGCGGCTGGTGCAGTCGCGCAAAAGCTGATCGCCCGGCTCGCCGTTACTTTCGCGTCGCTGCGGTTTCGACCGCATCGCGGCCGACCACATCCTGGATTGCGCGATGCTTGCCGCGATCGAGCAATTCGCTCAATCCGGCCTTGATCTCGCGCGGCAATCCGAAGCCCTTATAGACGAGGCCGGTGTAAAGCTGGACCAGCGTCGCGCCGGCGCGGATTTTCTTCCAGGCGGCCGCTGCAGAATCCACGCCACCGACGCCGATGATCGGAAAGGCCCGCTCGGCGCGGAGATAGGTTTCGGCGAGCATGCGCGTTGAAAGGTCGAACAGCGGCTTTCCGGAAAGGCCGCCCTGCTCCTTTGCCTCGCGCTCGACGAGCGATGCCGGCCGGGTCACGGTGGTATTGGACACGATCATGCCGTCAATCGCGCGCTTTCGCGCGATCTCCACGATGCCGTCGAGATCTGCGAGCGCGACATCCGGCGCGATCTTCAGAAGAATCGGTTTGCGGCCCTGCCCGCTTTGGGCGGCGCGTTCGCGCGCTTCCAGCACACGCTTGATCAGTTCGTCGAGCGTCGCGACCTGCTGCAGATCGCGCAGGCCGGGGGTATTCGGCGACGAGACATTGATCGTGAGATAGGTCGCATGCGGCGAGAAGACTTCGACGCCGGTGACATAATCGGCGATGCGGTCGATGGAATCCTTGTTGGCGCCGACATTGATGCCGAGGATTCCGTAAGGCGCCCGCAAGAACAGCCGCGCCAGCGCCGCGTCGAAGCCTTCATTATTGAAGCCGAGCCGGTTGATGACGCCTTCGTCGCGCAGGAGGCGGAACACCCGCGGCCGCGGATTTCCTGCCTGCGGCTTTGGCGTCAGGGTTCCCACCTCGACGAAGCCGAAGCCGAGCGCGAGCAGCGCATCGGGAACTTCGGCATTCTTGTCGAAACCCGCGGCAAGCCCGACCGGGTTCTTGAAATTGAGCCCGAAGGCCGAGACCGCAAGGCGCGGATCGTCGGCCGGCGTGCCGCCTTTGGGTTTGAGGGCGAGTGCACGGACCGCAAGCCGGTGGGCGTTTTCCGCGTCGAACAGGCGCGAAAACGGCAAAGCCAGATCGAGCAGAAACGACATCCCGTGCTTTTCCTTCAAGTGCGGCGGACGCTAGAGGGGGCCCCGCCGGGCCGCAAGCGCCGGGAGGCTCTTGCCAGCCCTTATCCAGATGATAAACGAAGAAATGGGTATAAAATCCTGCCGGATTCGGAGGGCCCGATGCTGACTCACAGCCAAGTCTGGGGTGCGGTGGACCGCATCGCCGCGCGTTACAATTTCTCGCCATCCGGGCTGGCCAAGGCGGCCGGTCTCGATCCCACCACCTTCAATAAATCCAAGCGCGTGACGCCGGACGGACGGCCGCGCTGGCCTTCGACGGAATCGATCGCGAAGGTGCTCGAAGCCACTGGCGCCACCATCGACGAGTTCATCTCGCTCCTGACCAAGAAGCCGAAGCGCCCGGCGCAGCCCGTGCCGCTGATCGGCTTTGCCGAAGCCGGTGCCGGCGGCTTTTTCGACGACAGCGGCTTTCCGGTCGGTTCGGGATGGGACGAGATCAAGCTGCCGAACGTCGACGACGATCACGCCTATGCACTGGAAGTATCGGGGAATTCGATGGAGCCGCTTTATCGCAAGGGCGACGTGATCGTGGTTTCACCGGCAGCTCCGCTCCATAAAGGCGACCGCGTGGTCATCAAGACCAGAGACGGCGAAGTGCTTGCAAAGGAACTGAAGAAAAAAACCGCGAAGGCGGTCGAACTGAAATCACTCAATCCCGATCACAAGGACCGCGTATTGCCGATGAGCGACGTCGTCTGGATCGCGCGGATCGTCTGGGCCTCGCAATGACGACACTGAAAACCGCCGAAGAACTGCGCGCGCGTTACGGCGAGCCGCATGCGCGTTCGGTTGCGAAGGAGATCGATTATCTCAACGAACCCTATCAGGCGTTCGTCAGGGCATCGCCTTTCGTGATCCTGGCGTCTTCCGGCGAAGGCGGCATCGACTGTTCGCCGAAGGGAGACGCGCCAGGCTTCGTGCAAATCCTTGACGACCGCACGCTCGCGCTGCCCGACCGCCCCGGCAATAACCGCATCGACAATTTCCTGAACGTGGTTTCCGATCCGCGGGTATCGCTGCTTTTTCTCGTGCCCGGCATCGGTGAGACGCTGCGCGTGAACGGCCGCGCGCAAATCTCGATCGACGAGGAACTGCTGCGCCGTTTCGAAATCGGCGGAAAACTGCCGCGCAGCGTTCTCCTCGTCGCCGTGGAGGCCGTTTATTTCCACTGCTCGAAAGCGCTGGTGCGCTCGCAGCTTTGGGACCCTGCCCGCCATGCCGCACGCAATACGCTTCCGAGTGCGGGCGACATGATTTCGGCAATCTGCGAAGAGTTCGACGGAAAATCTTACGACCGCGATGCGCCTGCGCGCGTCAAGCAATCGCTCTATTGAGCCTCAGGCCAGAAGCAGCCAGCCGCCGCGCAGCAGGTAGACGGTCGCAACAACGAACACGATCCGCCGCGTCCAGACGCGAAAGCCTTCGTCGGTCAGCCGTTCGAGTACGAGCGGGGCGAGCGAAGCGCCGAGAATGGCGAGCAGAATTGCAGGGCCGTGCACGGTGACCGGAACGGCTTCCGAGAAATTCAGGAACGATCCGAAGTAAATCCCGCGCAGCAGATGACCGAAGGTCTGGGTCATGGCCTTGGTCGCAACCGTGGTCTTGCGATCGAGCGAGCTGCGCTGAAAGAAGATGTCCAGAAACAGACCGCCGACACCGACCAGCAGCTGGATGATGGTGGTCAGAAAGCCGGTGATGACCGGAACGC